>JAZNZL010000112.1:0-6576 GCA_045594925.1 Clostridia bacterium | reverse complement strand
GAGTGAGATAAGATATATAAAGTGATATGTAGTGAAGCGGAGGTGTTAAAATGTCGTTTTCCTCTGATATGAAAGCTGAGCTGGCTGTACTTCCTATAAGTGATATGTGCTGTGCCTGTGCTGAGCTTTCGGCGGTTGCGGCATTTTCGGGCCGATTAAGAAAAAGAAACGGTGAATATGTGCTTTCATTTGTAACCGAAAATGCAAAAGTAGCTAAAAGAATTTATGATCTTATAAAATTTGTTTTTGGAATAGTATCGAAAATACGTATAAATAAAAATAAATCTGTAAGTTACAGTGTGTGCATAAGCAGCGATGATGATATACTTAAAATACTAAAAACTCTTGATTTGATTCCGGAGGATGCCGATATTGATAAGATTATCGGGATAACACTGAATCTTGATTTGATGCATAAAAAATGTTGTAAAAAAGCGTTTGTAAGGGGTGCGTTTGTATCAGCCGGTGCGATAATCAATCCGGAAAAAAACTATCATTTGGAATTTGTTACTCACAGATACAGACTTCAGCGGCAGTTCAGTGAATTGCTGGCGTCGTTTGGGTTGTTGCCAAAAACAGTTGTAAGGAAATCAAATTATGTAATATATTTTAAATGCAGCGAAGATATTGGCGATATTCTGGCAATAACCGGTGCATCTAATGCGGTTATGGAATACCATAATACGCGTATTTTCAAAGATATACGAAATCACGTTAACCGCCAGCACAATTGCGATATGGCAAATCTTGAAAAAACAATTTCAGCGGCAACAAAGCAGTGTAACGCCATAGAGCTTCTTATGTCGAAGGGTGTGTTTGATAAATTGCCCGAGCAGCTTCGTCAGGTAGCAGAGCTAAGGCTTGAAAATAGGGAAATAAGCTTGTCAGACTTGTGTGCGATGGTAACACCTGCAATAAGTAAATCAGGAATGAACCATCGTATGCGTAAAATAGTAGAGCTCGCGGAAAAGTATGCCGAATGAGAGGTGAGGTAAATGCCGCGTTTCACACATTTGCACGTTCATACACAATATAGTTTGTTGGATGGTGCTGCCGATATTGAAACTTTAATGTCGCGTGCTGCGGAATACGGATTTAAATCCCTTGCTATTACCGACCACGGAACTATGTATGGAGCGATAGATTTTTATCTTTGTGCAAAAAAACACGGAATAAAGCCGATTATCGGCTGTGAAGTTTATACAGCTCCCGGCTCCAGATTTGATAAAAATAATGAAGATAGATACTATCACCTGGTGCTTTTAGCAAAAAATGAACAAGGCTATAAAAATATAATGGCACTGTCGTCACTTGGTTTTATAGATGGTTATTATTATAAGCCCCGCGTTGATTATGAGCTTTTAAAAAAGCACAGTGAGGGCGTGATTGCACTTTCTGCGTGCCTTAAGGGCGAGATTCCTTCGCTTCTCCTGAAAGGAGAGAAAAGCAAAGCAGTGTCGGCAGCGAAAAATCTTTTAGATATATACGGAAACGGTAATTTTTATATCGAACTTCAAAACCACGGGATAAAAGAGCAAATCGATTTAATCCCTGAGCTTGTTGAACTTTCCAAGGAACTCAATATTCCTCTCGTATGTACTAATGACGTTCATTATGTGGATAAAGACGACTCATTTAAGCAGGATGTTTTAACCTGTATCCAAACGGGTAAAAAGCTGCTTGATACTGATAGAATGAAGTTTTCAACTGATGAATTTTATCTAAAGTCATCGGAAGAAATGTATGAGATTTTTGCCGAATATCCCGACGCTTTGGAAAACACCTGCACAATTGCAGATATGTGCAATCTTGAACTGAATTTGGAACAAAAGTTTTTGCCGAAATTCATAAATGAAGCAGAGATTGATAATAAAACATATTTGAAAAAGTTGTGTATTAAGGGTGCTGAAAATAAGTATGGCAAGCTTACTGAAGAGGTAATCAACAGATTAAAATATGAGCTTGATACTATAGATTCTATGGGCTATACAGATTATTTTCTTGTAGTATGGGATTTCATACACTTTGCCAGAAAAAACGGTATTATAGTAGGTCCGGGCAGAGGCAGCGCGGCGGGCAGTATGGTATCTTATGTACTTGATATCACGCAGGTAGACCCGTTGGAATTTGGGCTGATTTTTGAAAGGTTTTTAAATCCGGAACGTGTTACTATGCCTGATATAGACATAGATTTTTGTTATATACGTCGTGATGAAGTTATAGATTATGTGCGAAAGAAATACGGTGCTTTGAATGTTGCCAATATTGGTACATTCGGAACCTTGGCTGCCCGCGCGGCTATACGTGACGTTGGCAGAGTTATGGATGTTCCGCTTTCAGAGGTTGATAAAATTGCAAAGCTGATTCCCAGAGAGCTGAATATGACCATCAGGCGAGCTTTAGAAATTTCACCTCAGTTAAATACATTGTATAGCACAAATCCGACAACAAAAAAACTTGTAGATACTGCTGTTTCTCTTGAGGGCTTTCCAAGAAATGTTTCCACACACGCAAGCGGAGTTGTGGTAGCGGATAGAAATCTATTTGATTTTATTCCTGTGCAGACATCAGATAAGGGAATCCTGACACAGTATCCGATGAATATACTTGAAAAGCTTGGACTTTTAAAGATTGACTTTTTGGGTCTTCGTAATTTGACAGTTATTGCTGATGCAGTCAATCTTATAGAAAATACAACCGGAGAAAAGCTTAATATTGAAAATATCCCAATTGACGATAAAAAGACCTTTGAGCTTATTTCCCGTGGTGATACCGATGGCGTGTTCCAACTGGAAAGTCGTGGTATGCAGAGCTTTTTGAGAAAAATGAAGCCCTATAAATTTGATGATATAATAATGGCGGTTTCTATGTATCGACCCGGTCCAATGGATCAGATACCGCAGTTTATTATGATACGTGAAAATCCATCACAGGTTAAGTATAAGCACGAACTTTTAAAGCCTATATTAAAAGACACCTATGGTCTTATCGTATATCAGGAGCAGGTAATGCAGATAGTTTCTTCGCTCGCGGGATATAGCGCGGGCAGAGCAGATTTGGTAAGACGTGCAATGGCAAAGAAAAAGCACGATGTAATGGAAAAAGAGCGTGCGGTGTTTGTTGACGGGTGTATTAACAAGGGTATAGATAAAGCTGTTGCTGAAGATATTTTTGCTGAGCTTATGAATTTTGCAAATTATGCGTTTAATAAATCGCACGCTGCAGCTTATGCATATATTGCTTATAGAACTGCATATCTTAAGGCGCATTATCCTTCGCAGTTTCTGGCGGCACTTCTGAAAAATCAGATTGATTCGGGTAGCGGAAAACTTTCGCGGTATATTTCGGATTTTTCAAAATATGGTATAAGCATACTTCCGCCGGATATAAACTCAAGTATGGCTGAGTTTACTGTAGAAAACGGAAATATCCGTTTTCCGCTTTCTTCGGTTAAAGGCGTTGGCGATGTAATGGCAAAACGTATTCAGGAAGAACGTGTTAAAAACGGTGATTTTACGGGATTCGAAAATTTTCTTGAAAGAATGTCACCTTATGATATTAACAAACGTGTCGTAGAATCGCTCATAAAAAGCGGCTGTTTTGACTGTGTTTATAAAAACAGACGCGTACTGCTTTTGAACTGTGAAAAGCTAACATCACATTATTTGGAAAAATCTGCAGGGATATCTATTGGGCAAATGTCCTGGCTTGAACAGTTGGATGGAGAAAGAGAATTAGGTAAGATTGAATTCGAAAACGAACACGATTTTTCTCCCATTACAAAGCTCAATTATGAGAAAGAATATACCGGAATTTATTTGAGCGGTCATCCTTTGGATCAATATTGTTTGCTTGTAAAAGCGATGCAAAAAATCCGCATATCTGAGCTTAGCGAAACTCAGCCGGATATTCAAGCTGTTCGCCTGTGTGGTATTATTTCCTCCAGAACGGATCGCCGCACTAAAAAAGGAGCAGTTATTTCTACTTTGATTTTAGAGGATTTTAATTCATCAGTAGAGATTCTGGTGTTTTCAAATATTCTTCAGCGTCTTGATAGCGTGCTTGTTGTTGGAAATGCTGTCTGCATAGATGGTAGTGTGGAGTATGAGGACGAAGGTAAGACCACAGTTGTTTTAAAAGAGGCAGTACCTTTGTCGGAGGCGGGTATACCAAAGATAAATAAGCTGTTTGTAAAAATTGATAACGATGATGCACTGAAAGAACTCTTGAAAATCACAGGTGAATATAAAGGCTCCATACCTCTTTGTGTGTATTTTGAGAACACAGACAAAATGATGCAATCAGATGCATCTAAAAGTGTATCAGTAACCAATGAGCTTGTATGCCGTCTTGTAGACAGGTTTGGCGATGATTCTGTTGCTGTCAGATAAAAAATCAATCGAATTATACAATTTACTATTGATTTTTGGCGCATATTAGGATAGTATAATATAGGGATTTTTGTTGTGTTGTAAGATAGGAGAATAATATGTGGACAGTTGTATATATGACACCGAACAGGCAGATAGCCGATAATGTTCAGAAAATTCTTGAAAAAAACACTTTGATAACAAGGATGCGTTCGGTTAAGGGCGATGAATCCCGGTGCGGCAGTTATTATGAACTGCTGGTTCCTGAGTCAGAGCTTCAGCAGGCTTTGTCGCTGATAATAGATGCAAATTTTTAGACACGTATAATTATGGAGGCGTTCAAATGGTAGAACAGAAAAAACAAAAAACGGTAGCAATTCTCACAAGTGGCGGAGATGCGCCCGGTATGAATGCAGCAATAAGGGCGGTAACCCGTTGTGCACTTAGCTATGGTATGAAGGTAATGGGTATTCAAAAAGGATACCGCGGACTTTTGAATGGCGAAATAAATAAGCTTACTGCACGTGATGTTTCTGATATTATACAGAAAGGCGGCACAATGCTGCAGACAGCACGTTGTAAAGAATTCACAACACCTGAAGGTGTAAAAAGAGCGGCAGAAATGATAAAGCTTTTTGGTATAGATGTCCTTGTTGTAATAGGAGGTGACGGATCCTTTAAGGGTGCAAAGGAGCTTTCTAAGCTTGGAGTATCTGTTATTTGTATTCCCGGCACCATTGATAATGATATTGGTTGCAGCGATTATACACTTGGTTATGATACTGCGATGAATACAGCTATGGAAGCTATTGATAAAATTCGTGATACTGCAACAAGTCATGAGAGATGTAATCTTATTGAGGTTATGGGCAGAGCGGCAGGCTATATAGCAGTACACGTAGCAGTTGCAAGCGGAGCAGAAGCCGTGCTTATACCGGAGAGAGATTTTGATTTGGATGCTATAATCCGCCAGATAATTGATGCAAAAAATAGGGGTAAAAAGCATTTTATCGTGATTGTTGCCGAAGGCGTAGGAAAATCAGTTGAAATGGCAGAGCTTATTGAGAAGAAAACAGGTGTGGAAACAAGGGCTACCATACTTGGTTATATGCAGAGGGGTGGTTCACCATCATTGCGCGACAGACTTATGGCCAGCAGAATGGGATATCACGCGATAGAACTTGTAAATGCTGATATAAAAAACAGAGTAATTGTCACTCAGAACGGCGTGGTTACAGATATTGAGATAAGTGAAGCTCTTGAAATGAAAAAGCACATCGAAGACCGCACACTTGATATGGCTAATAGATTGTCATTATAAGTAAGGGAATGTTGATATGAAGATAGTATCTTGTATACTGCTGGTGCTTGGCGCAGTGATTGCCTATGGTTCAAATTTTATATTGAGTAAATTCTATAAAAAAGAGTATGGCGAAAAAGAGGTTGCAGTATTAAAAACTATAGGATTGCTTGTGGCATTGGCGGGAGCGATAATTATATTTGTTTATTATTAAAGAGGAGATAGATACAATGTGTGATAAATGCAGTAAAAAAGAACTTGCAAAAAATTACAACCCGGCAGAAGCGGAAGAACGTATTTATAAAAACTGGGTAGAAAAGGGCTATTTCAAGCCGTCGGAGGACCGTACAAAAGAGCCGTTTACTATAGTAATTCCGCCACCCAATGTTACAGGTCAGCTTCATATGGGACACGCTCTTGATGAAACATTTCAGGATATTTTGATTCGTTATAAACGTATGGCTGGCTTTAACGCGCTTTGGATTCCCGGTACCGACCACGCAGGTATTGCTACTCAGATAAAGGTTGAGGAAAATCTGCGCAAAGAAGAAGGTTTAACACGCTATGACCTTGGCAGAGAAAAGTTTTTGGAGCGTGTATGGGATTGGAAGCATCAGTACGGAGACAGAATAGTTACGCAGCTTAAAAAGCTGGGCACATCTTGCGACTGGTCAAGAGAACGTTTCACAATGGACGAAGGCTGTTCAAAGGCAGTTAAAGAAGTTTTTGTAAATTTATATGAAAAAGGTTTGATATATCAAGGCAGCAGAATTATAAACTGGTGTCCTAATTGTACAACTGCTTTATCAGATGCAGAAGTTGAGTATGAAGAGCAGGACGGTAATTTCTGGCACCTTAAGTAAAGTCGGATCGTAGCCATGTCGTTCTGTGAGCCAAGGAGTTGTT
>JAZNZL010000111.1:0-4002 GCA_045594925.1 Clostridia bacterium | reverse complement strand
CCCACAAGGTCGGCATCCTTGAACTTAACTCCGGCACGCTCTGCTCTGTCATCAAGCACGGCTTCAACGCCTGCCCCACAAAGCTTATGGTAAATTTCCTCTGCAAGTGATGCCTGAGCTTCGTCATTTGAGTTTACCGGCACAACAGCCACGTGGAAAGGAGCCACACTCATAGGCCATATAATGCCGTTTTCGTCGGAGTGCTGCTCTATTATAGCTGCAAGGCATCTTGAAACGCCTATACCGTAACAGCCCATAATAAGTGTCTGGTCCTTGCCGTTTTCGTTAAGCACGGTACAGCCCATAGCCTCAGAATACTTGGTTCCAAGCTTGAATATATGACCAACCTCTATACCGCGGCAGGTTTTGATTTCTCTCTTTCCGCATACGGGACAGATATCGCCCTCAACAATATTTCTGAAATCGCCGATGAAATCTGCTTCAAAATCTCTGCCGATATTTACATTTTCAAAATGATAGTCACCTTCATTAGCGCCTACTATGAAATTTTTCATAGTGCCTACTTCATTATCTGCTAAAAGGGTGATTTTCTCTTTAAGTCCTACAGGACCTGCAAAGCCTACCGGTGCACCTGTTATACGCACCACATCTTCTGCTGCTGCAAGCTCAAGCTCCACAGCGCCAAGATGGTTTTTAAGCTTTGTTTCATTAACCTCTCTGTCGCCCCTGAGCATTACTGCCACGAACTTATCGTCTGCTCTGTAAATAAGTGTTTTTACAAAATGCTCAGCTGTTGTATTAAGACTTGATGTAAGCTCATCTATAGTACGGCTGTTGGGTGTGTGGATTTTGCCCATCTCGACCATAGCGCTTCCGTCTGCCGCACCTGCAACGCACTGTGCTTTTTCTTCATTTGCACAGTAACCGCAGCTACAGTATGCTATGGTGTCCTCACCAATATCAGATTTAACCATAAACTCCTGAGAACCAGAGCCGCCCATAGCACCGGAATCAGCATCTACTGCAAGATAATCAAGATCCATAGCGTCAAATATTGAGCAGTAGGCATCGTACATATTCTTATATGATGCATCAAGTCCTTCGGCGTCACGGTCAAAGCTGTAGGCGTCCTTCATTATGAACTCACGACTGCGGATAACGCCGAATCTTGGACGGCGTTCATCGCGGTATTTGGTCTGTATCTGATAAAGTGTCACCGGAAGCTGCTTATATGAATGGATTGTGTTTTTAACCGTATCGGTAAAAATCTCCTCATGTGTGGGACCTAAGCAGAAATCTCTGGCGCCTCTGTCCTTAAGGCGGAACATATCCTCACCGAATACTTCCCATCTGCCTGACTCCTCATAATATTCTCTGGGCAAAAGTGCACTCATCAAAAGCTCCTGAGCTCCGTGAGAGTCCATACCCTTTCTTACTATATTTTCAACCTTTTTAAGTGCACGAAGACCTAACGGAAGATACGAATACACTCCCGATGCAAGCTTTCGCATGAGACCTGCCCTGAGCATAAGCTGATGGCTGGATATTTCTGCCTCTGCGGGAACATCGCGCAACGTGGGCACTAAGTATTTAGATAACTTCATCTGAATTTCAACCTCTTTCCCAATTAACTGGTATTTACCACATTATAGTATATATCATTTTTTCCGTTAAAGCAATAGCTATTTGAAGAAATTTAATATTGTATTTTTATGGGAAATATATTACAATAGTAATATATGCGCAAATTTTTTTGAAAGGATATGATATATATGGCAAACGCCTGGAAAACTGCTGACAAGAAAATTGTTATGAGCTTTGCGGAGGAGTATATAAACTACCTTGACAACTGCAAAACAGAACGGCTTTGCGTTAAATATACCGAAGAGCTTGCAAAGAAACAGGGGTTCGTTAATATTGACACCGTGTCTTCTTTAAAATGCGGTGACAAGGTTTATGCAATCAACAGAAACAAAAACATAGTGCTTTTTAAAATTGGCTCTGAGCCTATAACCAACGGCATCAACATTACAGCTGCACACATTGACAGTCCACGTCTTGACTTAAAGCAGAACGCAGTTTTTGAAAACAGTGATTTTGCTATGCTTGACACACATTACTACGGCGGCATAAGAAAATATCAGTGGGTTACAATACCACTTTCACTTATAGGTGTGGTTATAACTGCTGACGGGAAAACTATTGAGATAAATATCGGCGAAGACGATAACGATCCGGTATTTACCATTACAGATATTCTCCCCCACCTTGCAGGCGACCAGAACTCGAAAAAGCTTTCGGATGCGTTCCCCGGCGAAAATCTGGATATTTTCGCAGGCTCTATGCCCGACGATGATGACGACAAAAAGGTTAAAGACAAAATTCTTGGTATTTTCAAAGATAAATACGGCATTGAGGAAGAGGATTTTACAAGTGCAGAGCTTGAGATAGTGCCTGCCTTTAAGGCAAGAAGCGTAGGTCTTGATTCATCTATGATAGGCGCCTACGGACAGGACGACAGAGTGTGCGCATTTACAGGACTCAAGGCTATATTTGACTGCGGCGACATCGCACGTACAGCTGTGTGCTTCCTTGCCGACAAAGAGGAAACCGGTTCTGAAGGCAATACAGGTATGAAATCAAGATATTTTGAAAATCTTGTTGCAGAGGTTATAGAAAAATGTAACGGCAGCTGCTCCAATATGGATATCCGCCGTACACTCTCAAATTCAATGTGCCTTTCAGCAGACGTTACCGCAGCATTCGACCCGCTTTTCAAGGGTTGCTTTGAAAAGAACAATGCATCCTATGCCGGCGGTGGTATAGCTTTATGCAAATACACCGGCTCAAGAGGTAAGTCAGGCACGTCGGATGCAAACGCAGAGTTTGTAGCAAAAATACGTAAAATATTTAACGATAACGAAGTAGTATGGCAGATATGCGAGCTTGGCAAGGTTGATCAGGGCGGCGGCGGAACAGTAGCAAAGTTTTTGGCCGGTCTTGATATTGACACTCTGGACGTTGGTGTGCCGATTCTCTCTATGCACTCGCCCTTTGAGATGGCATCCAAGGTTGATGTTTTTATGGCTTATAAGGGATACAAGGCGTTCTACCAGGCGAAATAAACCTTTTTTACCAATTAAACCGACTTGAATTCAGCAGGTTTTTTGTGTAGAATTTATATGGGGAAACAGCTGTATATCGGGTTGTTTTCCCATATTTTGATTGAAAGGAGTCAGTTTACGTGATTTCAAAAAACCAGATCCTTCCCGTACTCCCGCTTCGTGGGTTACCGGTGTATCCATATATGATAATACATTTTGACGCAGGCAGAGAGTTTTCTGTTAAAGCAATAGAGGCCGCTATGGAAACCGATGGCTTTATACTTTTAGTATCTCAAAAGGATTTTGAGGTGGCAGAGCCTTCTGCTGATGATTTATACAACGTGGGTACCATTGCCAGAATACGCCAGATTTTAAAACGCGGCGAGGCAGGTATTCGTGTTGTTGTTGAGGGTATAAGCCGTGCTAAAGTTAACGATATTTTGCAGACAAGCCCATACTTTATCTGCGATGTAACAGAGATTGCTGATGGCGACCTGACAGCTGAGGATAAATCCGTAGCAGACGTGTATATGTCCAGAATAAAGCAGCTGTGCTCAAGCGGTTCGCTTTCTTCAAAGGACGAAAAGGCAAACGAAGCTTTAAAAACTCTGGACAGCATTTCAGATCACTCAAGATTCGGCGATGTGGTTGCGGCTAACGTATACAGCACTCTGGAAAAAAAGCAGGCAGTGCTTGCAGAGTTTGACATTGTGAAGCGTCTTCAGCTTATTATGGGCATTATAAGCGAGGAGCTTCAGCTGGCTGACCTTGAAACAAAGATTGATTTCACAGTACATAAAAACATAGATAAAGCACAAAAGGAATATTTCCTGCGTGAACAGCTAAAAGTTATTCGTGACGAGCTTGACGATGGTGCCGGTGCAAGCGAGCTTGACGCCTACCGCAGAAAGCTTGTGGATAAAAAGGCTCCTCAGGC
>JAZNZL010000110.1:0-3892 GCA_045594925.1 Clostridia bacterium | reverse complement strand
TGCTGCCAAATCTTCGGTAAGGTCTCCAACAACGTCGCCAGTAACTTCAATTGCATTTGCATTAAACGGTACGCCTGTCGCATCTGCCGGATATACACCTGTGGAGTGATTCATAAAATAGTCGCCAAAACCGCTTTTTTTAACTATCTCAGAATCTATGCCTCTTGTGAGCTGATGAACTATGGCGCCCACCATCTCGAGGTGACTCAGCTCTTCGGTGCCTATGTCGTTTAGAATTGCACGGGTTTGTGCTGTAGGCATTGAAAAGCGCTGACTCAAATAACGAAGCGACGCCGCCAGCTCACCGTTTGGTCCACCGTACTGACTTATAATAAATTTTGCTAATTTAGGATTCGGGTTTTTAATCTTAACCGGATAAATCAGCTTTTTTTCATACATAAACATATTATATCTGCTCCCTCCTTATTTCTCCCACGGCCACTTGAACTCTGATGACGCCCATTCAAACGGTGTGTTTTCTGATGAATCGCAGGCTTTCAGCGGACCGTATTTACGGATATAATCGTACTTTAAAGAATCAAGTGTTTTACAGATTTTTTTATACATCTTGAGTGCTTCTTCGTCGTTGGGGTGTGTATCAAGATACAGGTTTAAATCTATCTGCGCAAACTGGAGCTCGCTTAAACGGCGCATTACATCTGTATCAGTGCAAGTATCTTCACAGCCGCTTTTGCGTTTTGGCAGCTCGCATCTGTCTTTCATACATCCGCCTTCGGTTTCAAAAAACACCGCATCGGCTGTTTCGGGTGTTATACAGCATTCGCTCTTTCTATATATCATAACTTACCTCCTGTTTAGCAAAAAGGATTCATAATGTTGATATTTGCATAGGCGGAAAAAGGTATATCAAGCTTTTTAAACATTGTACCTCTATCCAATGCTTTTTCCAGTGCGTACAAATCCTCAAACTTCGAATACGGTACATAGGCTATTCCGTATACAGGGTCTTCAGGCATATATTTAATTTTATTCACTGTTGCACCTCCGTACAGAATTTGTTTGTTCTTTTAGGGGATTCCCCTGTATATATTATTCATTTAAAATTTTCATTGTTACTGTGCTGTTGACAAATCGCGCCTGTCAACCTATAATCAGTATGTTGGGAGTTGATATTTTGAAGAAAAATGACATTCTGAATTTATATATTGAAAGTACCGGCTTTGAAGGCGAAGGTATTGCCAGAGCAGATGGATGTCCTATATTTGTAAGAAATGCAGCTGAAGGCGATTATGCAGATGTGCGTATAGTTAAAGTCAACAAGAATTTCGCCTTTGGCAGACTTGAAAAAATAACTGTGCCTTCCCCTTTCAGACGGTTGCCTGTGTGTGAGTCTTTCGGTAAGTGCGGCGGCTGTAATATGATGCATATAAATTATGAAAAACAGCTTGACGTTAAAAAAAGCATAGTCACCAACAACTTACGTAAGATTGCGCATTTAGAAGAAAACGACTATGTTTTTGATGGGATTATCGGATGTGAAAACGAATTTAACTACAGAAACAAGGCTCAATTTCCGGTTGCGTACATCAACGGAAAGGCAGTGTTCGGTTTTTATGCTCCGGGAAGCCACAGGGTTGTACCTTGCGAAAGATGCAATATACAGAATGAGCTTATAAACAAAACTGCTGATGCTGTTCTTCAATATATAAACGAAAACAAAATATCTGTATACGACGAGAAGACCGGCTCAGGGATTATTCGCCACTTGTACGTAAGAGTTTCAAAATCCCAACAAATAATGGCGGTTATTGTGACCAATTACGAAAAAGAAATACCTTTTAAAGACAAGCTTATAGAAAAGCTTTCTGCGGTAGGACAAGTAAAATCCATTATTCAAAACATAAATTTGCGCAGTGATAATATAATTTTAGGCAACAAAAACATTACCCTTTTTGGTGATGACAAGTTAACTGTTGAGCTTGGCGATTTGAAATTCAATGTTTCACCGAACAGCTTTTTCCAAGTTAATATAGCGCAAACAGAAAAGCTTTACGCAAAGGCTCTGGAGTATGCCAATTTAAATGGCAATGAAAACGTATTTGATTTGTATTGCGGTGTTGGAAGTATTTCGTTATACCTTGCAGAAAAAGCAAAGGCGGTTTACGGTGTTGAAATTGTAGAAGATGCTGTTGAAAATGCAAAAGAGAATGCGCGTGCCAACAATATTTTAAATGCACACTTTTTTGCAGGCGACTGCACAGAGGTTGTGAACAGGCTTATAAGCGAAGGTAAAACCGCCGATGTTGTGGTAGTTGACCCACCGCGAAAAGGATGTGATGCTAAGCTTCTATCACTTATAAACAACATTTCACCACAAAAGCTTGTTTATGTATCCTGTAACAGTTCAACCTTAGCGAGAGATATATTGTATCTTGCTGAATATGGTTACAAGCTGAAAAGGTTAACTGCAGTAGATATGTTCCCGCAAACTGCACATGTGGAGTGTTGTGCGCTGCTTATAAAAAAATAAAATATTACAGTATGATATATCTTTCAACAAAACAAAAAATCACCCGCTTGATTTAAGCGGGTGATTTTTTTAGTTATATGAGGATTAAAAAGATTAAGGATTTACAATAAAGTAATGTGACGCGGAAACAACAGTGTCACCAGTAGCGGTGTCTTTCACATCAACCATAATCTTATATGAACCTTCGCTGCCTTCTGCGGAAGGAATATTCATAGAAAGAATCTCGCCGTTGACAGATACACTCGCAGTATCAATTGCTTCGTATACTCCCTCTGCGTTTTTACGCATAAGTTTTGCCTCGTTAATCAAGTCGTCAATATCGTTGTGCTTGAAGTTAACCTCAACACTTATCTGCTCGCCCGGAGCAAAGATACGTCTTCCGTATCCGTCCTCTGCAGGGAGAATCTGAACACTCGGCTTGGGTTGACGTTCTTTAATAAGTGTAAATGTGCCCTCTTCTACAACTATATCGCCATTTACAGGTGATACACCAGCCATAGTATCGGATACTAACCACTGATAATCAAACTTATATTCAGTTTTCTTTTCAGGGAACATACGTGATACTAAAGTAATGGACACGTCCTTATTGCCAAGTTCATCCAGAGGTATTATAAACTTATTGCCCGGCAACAGCGGATAGCTGTAAACTTCAGTAACATCATCAACCGTTTTTGAAACATTAAGGTATGAATCCTCAGGGAGTGCTTTATCAGAGATTATAGCCAATGCGTTCCTGCGGTTTTCCCACTTGGAAGCTGCTGCTGTATTATTGTAATCCAGTTCAAAGGATGTGGAAAGTCCTGAAACTTCGCCCTTGATAAGATTGAAGGTGGTGACTTCAAAGGTTACATCGCAACCGGCAGAGGCATTACCTATAAGGTCATTTTCTCTGGTTGCTGATAAGGTCATCTTCAAAGTATCTGCGTTGAAGCCGGAAGCAGTCTTAGAGAAATCTACCACAACGTGATAATCAGCAGTTGGGTTTTCTACAGTAGCAGACTTGAAAGCCTTAAATGTTTCACCAGCATCATAGCCCATCTTCTTAAAGGCTGTTAAATCAACAGTGCTGATACCGCCTGATGGAACCTGATAGTACCAGTATTCTCTGCTGTTGTCTGACTTTTCAACAAGAATTATTGTTGCTTTTTCAGGGATTTCTCTGTCAAAGTCAAGGCTTGCACCATACTCATAAGCATCGAAGCCGGTGACACTGTAATAAGCAGTATAGGCTGAATCGGAGCTTATCTCAGCTGAAGTGGAATCTATGGGGGTGTTAAAGAGCTGTCTTTCCTCAACAAACGCCTCTATACCAACGGGCAATGAAAGATAGAGATGGTTTTTATCGTCATTATGGCCTGTGATGTAGTTGGGAGTGTTATCAGCGTAAATATTAACCTC
>JAZNZL010000109.1:0-1676 GCA_045594925.1 Clostridia bacterium | reverse complement strand
CCGACGAGGCTCCACTTTTAGATGTAGCAAGAGTTCAGGCTAAATTTAAAAGTGAAATTATTTTGCAGGATACATTAACGGATACAACCTGTTCAAAGGCATTCGACAATGCGACTCTTCTGATGATAGAGCAGGAAACTGACTGGTCACTTTTAAAAGAAGCATTTCTTTATTTTGAAAATAAAAATATTATCACACCCGATATGACATACATTGACGCTTTAGTTGCATCAAACAGTGATAAGGAATTTTGGATGGCGTTGCGTAGTGAAGAAAATGCTACGTGTGTTGATTTAGTTGCAAATGCTGAGCGTATTGCTTCGACATATTCAGGAGGCAACACAAACGATAATGATGACGATGAACAAATTGTCACACCATCTCTGCCCACCGGTGGCGGCGGAGGCGGTGGAGGTGGCTTGGGTACAACAAAGCCCACAACACCGGTAACACCCGCTACACCTGATATTCCCGAAATTACATTTTCTGATTTAGACAGCGCAGAATGGGCAAGTGAAGCTATCGAAGCTCTTGCGAAAATGAGCGTACTATCAGGTAAAGGCGATGGTAAATTCTATCCCAACGACTCCGTTACGCGTGAAGAATTTGTAAAGATTATCGTTGCGGCATTTGATCTTTTAGAAGAAACGGCTGAATGTGACTTCGATGATGTTGCGAAAGATAGCTGGAGCTATCCTTATATTGCAACAGCAAATAAATTAGGTGTAGTTTCAGGCGACGGCGAAAACTTTAATCCAAGGGCAGAAATTACACGTCAGGATATGGCAGTAATTATATTTCGCGTATTTGAATACTTAGGATTAGATGTTTCAGGCGAATCAATCAACTTTGATGATGGTGCAGACATAGCAGGTTATGCACGTGATGCGGTAGATGCATTAACTGCTGCAGGTATTATCAATGGTATGGGCGATGGTACATTTGCACCAAGTGCTACAGTTACACGCGCGCAGGCTGCAAAGGTTATTTATGGTCTTTTGAATTTGACAAGAGGTGAATAGTATGACAAAGAAAATATTTGCTCTGCTAATTACATTTTTGCTTATACTAACTGTTGTTCAGACAACCGTTTTAGCTGATAATTCAAACATATATGCTCTTTGGGGTGGATTTGAACAGGAAAAAATTCCAAAACAAGTAATGCTTACATCTTCGTCAAATACAGAAATGTCTTTAGAAAGCGATGGCGTGAAACGTTCTGCGCAGTCGTTAAAAATTAAAAGAAAAGCTGTTGGTACAGAGGATGGCATACAGATATATTTTCCTGCTATAAAAGGAGAAACCTATAATATCTCCTTTTATGCAAAGGCAGAAGAAAAAGCAAACACACTCATAAGACCGATTTTTTGCTATTCAGAAGGTGGATATCAGCACTTTACTGGCACAAAACTCACGAAAGAATGGCAGAAAGTATCATTTACCTTCAACTGCACGGGAAAAGACGATGGCGGTAATGAAGTCAACGGAGAAGGATATTTAGCAATCCGTATAGAAGGTGAATATCAAAACAGTGTTTTGATAGATGATTTATCAGCAGTACCTCATGGTAAAGTTTCTGCTGATTACAGTAGTGTAAATGATGGCGTAGCAGAAGAAAACGAACAAGATACAGCATCATCAGAAAAGTTAGAAGCTGCAGAAAAAGAAGCAGACAG
>JAZNZL010000108.1:0-4040 GCA_045594925.1 Clostridia bacterium | reverse complement strand
TCTCTTTACAGATTATCTCTGAACTCTACCTGAGCCGTCGCCTTTCATAAGGTTTTTAACCTCTGCAACAGACACCAAGTTAAAGTCGCCTTCGATTGTGTGCTTAAGGCAGGATGCTGCAACTGCAAACTCAATTGTATCCTGCATTGAGTAGCCTTCGAGCATTGCGTATATCAAGCCACCGCCGAATGAATCGCCGCCGCCTACACGGTCTACGATATTGATATTGTATTTCTTTGATTTATAGAACTCTTTACCATCGTAAAGAAGTGCTGCCCAGTTATTAACTGATGCAGAGATGCTTTCGCGGAGTGTGATTGCAACATTTTTAAAGCCAAACTTTTCAACAAGCTGTTTGCACACATCTTTATAGCCTTCATCAGAAAGTGTGCCACCGGTTATATCTGTGCCGCTTGCTTTGATGCCGAAAACCTTTTCTGCATCTTCTTCATTTGCAATAAGAACATCAACATACTGCATAAGCTCAGCCATTACCTTGCCGGCTTTCTCGCTTGTCCAGAGCTTTTTACGGAAGTTAAGGTCGCAGCTTACCTTTACACCTGCCGCCTTTGCTTTTTTACAAGCCTCAAGGCATACTGCTGTGCAATCATCAGAAACTGCAGGAGTAATACCTGTAAAGTGGAACCACTCTGCACCGGAGAAGATTTCGTCCCAGTTAAAGTCTGCAGGCTGTGCTGTAGAAATAGAAGAATGTGCACGGTCATAAACTACGTTTGACGCTCTCTGTGATGCACCCTTTTCTACAAAGTATATACCCAGTCTTTCACCCTTACGTGATATGTAATCAGTTTTTACACTGTGTTTTTTAAGTGTAGCCACACACGCATCACCAATGGGATTTTCGGGAATTGCTGATACAAAATATGCATCGTGTCCGTAATTTGCCAGTGATACTGCAACGTTTGCCTCACCGCCGCCGTACTCTACATCAAAGCTCTGTGTCTGAATATATCTTTTAAATCCCGGAGTCTGAAGACGGAGCATAATCTCGCCTAATGTTACTACTTTTGCCATTTTTATAGCCTCCAAATCAAATTAAATTATTTTCTTGCTTCTTTTATGTTTGCTACGAACTTTTTAGCTGTTTCTGTGATAAGCTTATAGTCGCCTGTTTTAGCGCCTGCTGTAAGTGCGCTGCCTGCGCCTACTGCTACAACGCCTGCCTTGAACCACTGGTCAACGTTATCCACATTTACACCGCCGGTAGGCATAATATTTGCCTGAGGGATGGGGCCTTTAATAGCCTTTACCATTGACGGGCCGAATGCTTCACCCGGGAACAGCTTGATAATATCACAGCCAAGCTCCAGTGCCTTTATAACGTCTTTAAGTGTCATGACACCGGGCATACAGGGAACTGCATAACGGTTACAAAGCTTGATTGTATCTTCATCAAGAGCAGGGCTTACTACGTACTCTGCACCTGAAAGAATAGCTATTCTTGCTGTTTCTGCATCAAGCACTGTGCCTGCACCAAGGATGATCTCACCCTTATTATAGTATGAGGCAAGCTCCTCAATAACTCTGTGTGCGCCGGGTACTGTAAATGTAATCTCAACAGCCGGAACGCCGCCTTCAATACAAGCATCGGTTATGCGCTTTGCCTTATCAGCACTCTCTGCACGCACAACAGCCACGATACCTGCATCACAGATTTTAGTGATTATCTGTTGCTTATTGCTCATTTTATATCTCTCCTTTAATTTAAGTACATTATTATAAATTCAGTATATCACAGGAAAATTTGTTTATCAATACCAATATGCGAAAATATTTGACGAAAAATGTATCTGCTTATCCGTATATTTTCTCATATATCTTGGCTCTGCGCTCTACCCTTTTTATATACTCACTGGTTTCGCTGAAAGGAATTTTATCCAAAACCTTGCCGTCCTGACTATACTTAGTGTCTGCAAGCCATTTTTTCACATTACCCTGACCTGCATTATATGCGGCCAGTGCATTGGTTGTATCTTTATCGAACAAATCAAGCAAATATCTTAAATACGCACAGCCTATTTCTATATTGGTTTCACCGTCGTTTACGCTACCCTCAATACCGAACTTCTCGGCACACCAGATAGCAGTTTCATCTTTGAGCTGCATCAGTCCCTTTGCGGATTTTCTGCTTACTGCACCTTCTGAAAATCTGCTTTCTGCACTGATTACGCCCATAACAAAAAATTTATCAAGGTTATATTTTTCGCTTGCACTTACGATTGCAGCCTCATATTTTAAAGGATACACCGCCTTTAAAACAAATTGTGCCGAAAAAAACACAAGCAGCATCACAAGTAAAGTGGATACAGTGATTTTTAAAAGCTTTCTCATTTACCTATTATTCTCCCTGCCATATATTCGTGAGCTTTAATTTCTGCATCATCATCAAGAGGTGAAAGCTCAACCTCACCGTATTTTCTCTCCAGTGCTTTTTTAAGTATATAATCAGTAAGAGCCGGATTTTTAGGAAGCAGCGGTCCGTGAAGATATGTGGCAACAACGTTTTTGTATACCACGCCCTCAGTGCCGTCTTCTCCGTTATTACCAAAGCCACTGACAACCCTGCCCAACGGCTTATAAGAGCCGATATTTATTATACCGCTGTGGTTTTCAAAGCCTACAACAGTTGTTCCCAAAATATCGCTTTCCAATAAAACGTTGCCTATACGTCTTTTTTCTCCGTAGGTGGTTGTAATATCCAAAACACCCACACCCTCTACAATTTCATCGCCTATGGTATAGCTTTTACCGATTATCTCAAAGCCGCCGCAAAAGGCAAGCACCACACCACCATCTTCAGCATAGGAAACAAGCTTATCCTTTTGCAAAGCAAGCTTTTCACAGGCAGTTTGCTGTTCTCTTTCTCCACCGCCACCTATAAACACTATATCAAGATTAGAAAAATCTATTTCGTCATCTGTGGTGTACTGGCGGATTTGAGCTTCTATACCACGCTTTTCAAGGCGATACTTTATAGCGGCAATATTACCCGCATCTCCATATAGATTGAGTATATCCGGAAATATTTGTCCTACAATTATTTTCATAGTGCTTTCATCCTTTATCACAAATAGTCTTTAAAATATTCTGTGTGCCGAAAAGCACCGTATAATTAACAAGCAGATAACAAACCTCGCCATCTCCTGATGCTATAGCCCGTATTGTATCGGCTGTGATATCCACAGTGCTGATATCTTCAAAATCCGCATACTTAAGCCGCACCGCCAAATCGTGCTTTCTAACACCTGAAACGGTAACAGATTTAACAGCATCACATTTGAGCTTTTCAAAATCCACATCCCAAATCCAGGAAACATCCTGTCCGTCAGACTCTGCATCGTTTACAGCGATAAGCACGTCTTTGCTGCGGGTATCTGACATTACCGTTGAAATAGCCTGATTAAAGCCTGCAGGGTTTTTAGCCAAATTAAGCACCACCTGCTTGCCGTTTACATAAAAGGTTTCCATTCTGCCTATCTGGGGCTTATATTCGCCTAAAACCTTATTTACATTACGGCTTTTAAGTCCGGTTAAATCGTATGCTGAATATGCAGCCAATATGTTATAAATATTATAAAATCCTCTGTAGCTTACATCCAGCCTTGTGAGTCCGTTAATATCAAAGGCAAGCTTATTGTCTGTGTCTATATTATCTGCCGAGTAGTCTATATGCGGACGTTTAAATCCACAGCCATCGCAGTACCAATCACCAAGCTGGCTGTAATGATAGTAATTATATTTAAGCTTTGCTCCGCAAACCGTACAGAATTTACCCTCGTTAGTTACGCTTTCGTCCTTATTGCAATTTTCGCTTATTCCGTAATAAACAGCATTTCTGCCCCTGCCGAGAGTCGCACTCATAGGGTCGTCACCATTTAGGATAAGTGTGGTGTTTTCGCACTTTTCAAGGGCTTCGTTCAAAAGACCTATGGTATCCTCTCTCTCACCGTAACGGTCAAGCTGCTCACGGACCAGTTTTGTTACAACCACCTTACCAGCCCCTAAATGCTTTACTCCCT
>JAZNZL010000107.1:0-3655 GCA_045594925.1 Clostridia bacterium | reverse complement strand
TACAATATGCAACAGATGCCATATATTTGGCTGATTCGGCAAGGGATGACAGGACTGCATATTCTTCTGCCGAATGTATCCAATCACCTAATACGCCTATACTATCAAGGCAAGGTATTCCTTTCTGCGTTATATATGCGGCATCTGAGCCTCCTTTTCTGGCTTCACACTTAATTTCATTAAGACCGCACTCTTTAAAAATCTCATTTGCTTTATTGAAAAGCCGGACATTCTTTTCGGTTTTCTCCATAGGCGGTCTCTCGCTTACCAGCTCAAGCTCACAGCTACAGCCAGATACATATACAGTTTTTGAAACGCGGTCTACTATTTCCTTTGCCTGCTCCATTTCATTTTCTGTGGCAAAACGGATATCGACAACAAAGCTACAATTATCCGGAACGGTATTTGCTACTGTTCCGCCCTGTATTATACCGCAATTAAAAGTCAGTCCGTCAGGGTCTTTCATTTTCTCAAGCTCAATGATTTTATATGCTGCCTCAGCTATGGCATTAGCTCCATCATCACAGGACGATGAATGTGCCGCCTTTCCGAATACATTTAATCTATAACGCAATATACCTTTTCTGGTAATAGGGACAGTCCAGGCTTTATCTACTACACAGCCTTCTGTATTTAAAAAGGCTATGGCATCTTTTGCTTTTTCGCACATAAATTCTACTGTTTTCTTACCGCTGGTCTTACTGCCTGTTTCTTCATCTGACTGCAATATAAGTTTTACAGGTCGTTTAGTGAAGCCAATCTGAAAAAGTGCATCCATAGCCAAGAAGCTTGACACAACTCCACCTTTACAATCTATTACTCCGGGTCCATAGATTTTTTCATCATCTATACGCACCGGGGGATTACCGAAAAGCCCAATTGGATGAACAGTATCCATATGACCCGAAAAGCATACAGGCTCTGCCTCACTATCAGGATTTATAGTAATGCACGCCACATCACCGGCTACATCCTGCTTTGAAATCTCAACAGCCCAACCACGTTCCTCTGCCATTTTTACAATATATGCGCAAACAGCATCTACGCCTCCTTTACAGCTTGTGGGACTTTCAATATTACAAATATCTTCCCACATCTTAAGGTATGCCGGATAAAGCTCATCAATTTTTTCAAACAGTTTTTCACATTTCATTTTATTTTTCCTTTCCACCACAGATGGTTACTTTCTTTCCAGATACGAAACGGCTGTGAGTATTCCTGTCATTATACAACAGGAAACCATTGAGCTTCCGCCATAGCTTACAAACGGCAAAGTTATTCCGGTAAGTGGTATCAGCTTTATTACACCGCCTACTATTATAAACGTCTGGAACGCAAAGCTTATTACAAGCCCGAAGGTAAGCGCCTTCAGAAACTCATTTTTAGCTTTTAAGCCTATTTTAAATCCACGATATGAATAGATGAAATATATCATTATAATCGCTATACCGGTGAAAATTCCCATTTCTTCACATATTGCAGAGAATATAAAATCAGAATGTACTTCAGGTATAAAATACGGTGTACCATTACCCAATCCCGTGCCGAAATATCCTCCGGAGGTTATAGCAAACAGTGACTGAGTTATCTGAAACCCTTTATTGCCCGCATCGGCAAAAGGGTCTATCCAGGTGGTGACTCGTGACTTTATATGGTCTGTTAAAAAATATCCGCCAAATGCACCCACAACAGCAAAGCAAATATTTATAAGCATCAGCTTCCTTGATGTGTCATACAGGAACATCATTACAAAGTACGTGAGAAAGAACACTATCGCCGTTCCCCACTCTTTTTGCAGAAGCATAAACAAAAGACACACATACACGAACACATTCATAGCTATATCTTTTTTAGATATGCCCCACACCTGACCAGAAAGCAAGGCGCTTTTATCCTTATCCATTGAAAAAAAGCAAGCAAGTGCAAACAGGTAGGATATCTTTATAAACTCCGACGGCTGCACTGTTCTGCCGCCGACACTTATCCAGTTTTTTGCGCCACCTCGGGTTTCATCAAAAAGCTGTGTGGCTACAAACAAGCCGATAGATACAAGTATATATATCACAAGAAGCTTATCCCAATACTTAAAAATCCTGAACATCAGGTAGCTTGCCAGAAATACTATTATACCTATGCAAAACCAGAATACCTGATTATACCCAAACGCTGTGTCTATACGCAAAAGCATTATAATTCCAATACTTATAAGTATGGACACCATCAAAAACAAATACACATCGCCCATATCAAGAAAATACATAAGGCAATATATTCCAACATTTACCGTGAGTATTATGGCTCCGGCATACAGTATATTTACATCGTGTGGGGTTTTATACAAAAACAGCAATACAAATCCTATCAGGTTAAGCAAAAGCAAATACAGCACAGGTCTTAATCTGATCTTACTCATAATCTGCCCTCCGCTGCGTATGGGTCTACAAACAGAAAGTCTATACTTCCTATTTTTATCTTATCACTGTCTTTAAGCTTTACGGGTTTCTCCAAAAGCTGCTTACCATTTACATAAGTGCCGTTAGTACTGCCCATATCCTTAATATAAAACTTACCGTCGTGAAGGTATATCTCGGTATTCTCCTTTGACATAAAGGGATCTTTGATATACAAATCGCATTTTTTACTTCTGCCGACTAATGTGGTTTCTTTAAGTCCATAGCTTTCAAACACCTTGAAATCCACATCCTTTGACAAGGTTATGGTCTTTAAATATGCTATGGCTCCGTCCAGAGAATTTTCCATTCGTCTGGTGTCGGTTATATCAAGATATATCAGCTTTATTACGCTGTATATAAACATATACACAACTATTACAAAGCCATACTTGAATATATCAGCTATTATCTGATACATTGTATCACCTCTTAATTAAAATACGCCTTCCAGAGTGCCTCACCGCTACGGAGCACTACCTTTCCGCCTACTATCGCATACAACAATGCGCCGGTAAGCTCATATCCGTCGTAAGGAGTATTTTTACTCTTTGAAAGCAAATCTGCCGCTGAAACCTTATAGCTTTTCTCTATATCAAATATCGCTATATCCGCAATCTCTCCAACAGCCAAAGTGCCACGGTCAATACCGAGTATCTTTGACGGTGCTGTGCTCATCTTTTCAACCAGCTGATTAAGTGTAAGGTGTCCTTTTTTAACAAGATAGGTATAACCCAATGCAAAAGCCGTTTCAAAGCCTACTATACCATTAGGTGCTTTACCGAATTCCTGTGCTTTCTCATCTGCTGAATGTGGTGCGTGGTCTGTGGCAATTACATCTATCGTGCCATCGGCAAGTCCTTCAATAATAGCAGCTACATCATCATTTCCTCTTAAAGGCGGATTCATCTTTGCGTTTGTACCGCTTACCCTCACTGCATCCTCTGTAAGAGAAAAATAATGGGGGCAGGTTTCACAGGTGATGGGTGCACCTTTCTTCTTTGCATTTCGGATTATATCAACAGAACGGCGGGTACTTACGTGGGCTATATGAATGGGCAATTTATACTGCTCACTCAAAACAGCATCACGGGCTACCATTACCTCTTCCGCTGCCGGCGATATACCCTCATAGCCAAGGCTTTCAGCAAGCGCGCCCTCATTCATTGCGCCTTTACCAAGTGAAATATCCTCACAGTGAGATA
>JAZNZL010000106.1:0-3718 GCA_045594925.1 Clostridia bacterium | reverse complement strand
ACCGAGATTATATATGAGATAGTGGAAGACAGAAAAAACATTGAGCGGGAGTATGGCACAATTGCGCGAGGTATGGCATATCCGTATGGTACATACAGCGAGGAAGTGGTAGATGTTCTTGATAAATGCGGAATTGCATACGCAAGAACAGTCGATTCCACAAACGACTTTTCTTTTCCGGAGAATTGGCTTTTGCTTAATCCCACTTGCCATCATAATTGCCAGCAGCTTCAGGAGCTGGCAAAAAGATTTGTAGAGGAGCCCATAAGAAAGGGTGAACCACAGATGTTTTATCTGTGGGGACATAGCTACGAGTTTGATAAAGATGATAACTGGGATGTAATTGAAAAGTTTGCAGAGTATGTGGGCGGACACGACCATATCTGGTACGCAACAAATATAGAAATATATGATTATGTTATGGCGTATAAACGTCTGCAGACCAGCTATGATAAAAAGATAATACATAACCCGTCTTCGATTGACGTGTGGGTAGAGATAGATAATATAATATATTGTGTTAAGTCGGGAGAAACATTAAAATTGAAATAGTATTATTATAATTCACAGCAGATTTAATGGTTGAAAAGGAGATGCTGTTATGAAAAAGAAATTGTATAAATCGCTTGCGGATAAAAAGCTTTGTGGTGTGTGCGGCGGAATAGCTGAATATTTTGAGCTGGATTCCACCGTTGTACGTCTGGCGTGGATAGCATTTACACTTCTTGGGGGATCAGGTATTATAGGGTATATTATAGCGGCAATTGTAATGCCTAATAATACTGTAGAGTAAAATACAAAACTGGAGTGATAGAAAGTGCGTGCAGATAAAGTTTTAGTAGTTGATGATGACGTTAATATCTGTAATATTGTAAAAATGTATCTCGAAAAGGAAGGCTATGAGGTACATTGTTGTTATGACGGAGTTTCGGCTGTTGAGGAAACAGATAAGAAAAAACCGTCTGTTGTGCTGCTTGATATAATGCTTCCGGGTATGAGTGGGATAGATGTTTTGAAAGCTATCCGAAAAGACAGTGATGTGCCTGTGATAATGCTTACAGCAAAAGGAGAAACTATAGATAAGGTTTTGGGTTTGGAGCTTGGGGCTGATGATTATGTGGTAAAGCCTTTTGAACCCAAAGAGCTTGCGGCACGTGTAAAGGCTATACTTCGCCGTACAGACAGTAACAGCGCAGCAATTAAAGAAATAAACTTTCCCGACCTTAATATAAACCTCAATACCTATGAACTAAAGCTTGGTGGGAATGTGGTTGAGCTTCCCCCAAAAGAATTGGAACTTCTGTATTTTTTGTGCAGACACGCAAATTCAGTATTTACCCGTGACCAGCTGCTTGATCAGGTTTGGGGCTATGACTTTTTCGGAGATTCCAGAACGGTTGATGTTCATATAAAAAGACTTCGTGAAAAGCTTGAAGCATACTCGGATAAATGGCAGCTGAAAACTGTCTGGGGAGTAGGATATAAATTTGAGATAAAGCAATAAAGGGGATTAAAATGAGGAAAAGCATTTTAAAGCCGTTACTGATTGGCACCTTAACCGTTATGCTGATATCATTTATAATAGCCGGTACCTATTCATACAGAGTGCTGACCAACCATTCAATAAATGAGAAGATAGAATCGCTGAAAGAGAATATACCTCAAATCAGCGAGCTGTCAGCTATAGCTATGGCATCGAATTCCACGCCATTGATTACGTTTTACCGCTCAGCTGTAGATTCCATATCTTCAAATACCGGCTCAGCGATAGTAGTATTTAATAAAAACGGAACCATTATAACTGTTTCCGGACTGAAAAAATCCAGTTATATCGGCAAAAGTATCAGTAAAGATATCAGCAATGACATTTTAAACGGAAAAGAATATAGTAAAACCGGTATTATAACCGAGTTTTTTAATGAACCGACCTTGACCATCGGCGCCCCTATGTATGATCACGGCGGTATAATCGGCGGAGTGCTTTTCAGCTTGCCGGTTCCGGAGATACGCAGTGGGAATATACGTATATTCAAAAGCTTTTTCACTATGTGGATTATAGCGCTTTGTTTTTCTGTAATGCTGCATTATTTTATATCAAAAAGGATAACTATGCCCATAAAAAAGATGAGTATGGCTGTTTCTGAGTTTGCCAATGGTAATTTTAAAAAAAGGGTAGAATATACAGCAGATAATGAAATAGGCGAGCTTGCGGCAAATTTTAATAATATGGCAAACAGCATAGAAAACCTTGAGAATATGCGAAGTAACTTTGTATCGGATGTATCTCACGAACTGCGTACACCTATGACTACCATATCAGGCTTTATAGAGGGTATCTTAGATGGCACAGTTAAAGAGGAAGACAGAGAAAAGTATCTTAAGGTGGTGCTTGATGAAACCAAACGTCTTTCAAGGCTTGTAAACGATTTGCTCAGCATTTCAAGAATGGAAGATGGTAAGTATAAGCCTAATAAACGCATATTTAGTATAAACGAGCTTGTAAAGGTAGTTCTGTTTAAGTTTGAGGGAGCTATTACTGATAAAGATATAGATGTAGAGCTTGATTTTTCTGATGACTGCAGAGATGTATATGCCGATAGCGATGCTATAACACAGGTGCTGACAAATCTTATTCATAACGCAGTAAAGTTCACACCGGAAAAAGGTAAAATTTCCTTAAGGACGTGGGTATACGGTAAAAAATCCTATGTAGAGATAAAGAATACTGGACGTGGTATTGTAAAGGATAAAATTAAGTTTATTTTTGACAGATTCTATAAAACAGACGATTCACGCAGCAGTGATAAAACCGGTACGGGATTGGGGCTTTTTATCGTAAAAAATTTAATAAATCATCACGGCGAAAAAATCTGGGTGGAAAGCGAACTTGATGAATACACAAAATTCACATTTTCACTGACTGTAGCGTGATACTGTTCACAAAATGTTAATATTTTGTAGGTTTTTATTTAATAATTAAGTATTATCATATACTTGTATATAAGGAGGAGAGATTATGAATAATTATCAGTGGCATAATGACGATTTTCAGAATAATACAACTCATACAAGCTACAGCGAAGCTCCTGAATATGAAATACCTAAAAAAAGAAAAAATTTTTTTGACAAATCAAAAATCAGCTCTATTGCGTCAAGAACTGTGAAGATGCCAGTGGCTGTTTTGTCGATTGTTCTGGCGGTGACAATAGGTGTATCTGGTTACGCGCTTTTGTCACCGGTTATAAAGAATAATAGCGGCACATCTCTGGCAGAAATTCAACCCAACGCAGGAAATGCTAATTCTTCAAAGGGGTTAACTGATGCACAGACCATTGTGTCCAGTGATGAAAGAGTTCCTCTTACCATACCGCAGATAGCCAAAAAAGTCGGTCCGTCTGTAGTTGGTGTAGTAAATAAGGTTACTTATAACAGAATGCAGAATTACGGCTTTTACGGAGGCTTTATCCCTGAGGGTCAGAGTGAAACTGTAGAATCCGGCAGCGGCTCAGGAGTAATTATCAGTGAAGATGGTTACGTAGTAACAAATAATCACGTTATTGAAGGCGCATCGGAAATATACGTTGTAACTAATACGGGCGATGAATATAAAGCCGTTTTAAAAGGCGCAGATTCAAAAACAGACCTTGCTGTTTTAAAGATAGAAGGCAGCTTTCCGTATGCTACTCTTGGAAGCAGCTCTGATTTAGAAGTTGGCGAG
>JAZNZL010000105.1:0-2305 GCA_045594925.1 Clostridia bacterium | reverse complement strand
CATTTGTTGTATCCAATGTAGCAGATAGGATAACTTCGTCACCACTAACTGCTTTCTCAGCACTAGCTGAAAGTGTTAATGCACCAGCAGCAAATGCACTAAATGAACAAGTTACAAGTAACATTGTAACAAGTGTAAATATAGATAAAAATCTTTTCATCTTTTATAATCCTCCAAATAATTTTATTGTTCTTCAGCAGGGAACACAGTGTTTGAATCACCATATTTAGTTAAAATCCAACCTGCATCAGTAGCATTAATTGTACCGTTTCCATCAACATCAGCAGATGCATCGCCACCTGGCAAAACTGTACTTGAATCACCATATTTACTCAATGCCCAACCTGCATCAGTAGCATTTATAGTTCCGTTATTATCAACGTCACCCAATGTATATTCAGGTTCTTCTGGTTCTGACGGAATAGCTGTAGCTGTGAATTTAGCAACATATGTTACGTTAGCTGTAGCTTTAGCATCTGCTAAGTCAACAACTGTCTGTTCTGCATCGCCTTCAACATACCAGCCTGCGAATGCATAAGTATATTCTGCATCTGCTTCTTTTGTTGGATTTTCTGGAACAACGATTGCTGCATCTTTATCATAAGCTACTTCTGAAAGTGTTGCACCTTCGCTTACGAATTTAACAGTGAATTTTTCAACAGGATCTGCAACGTTAGCGATTGTACCAACTAATGTTTTAGAGATAGCGTCACCGCCCATATACACATCTACTGTTTCGCCAACAGCGAGTGTATCTTTTAAATCAAAGTTGATAGCTACTTCACTATCCTGTGCGAGCTGGTTAATGTACTGAATTGATGTAGTTGTGATTTCAGCACCTTTAACAGCTAAAATTGTGGTCTGCGTATTTGTCTCAGCTGATGTAAGTGTTGCACTGTATCCGCCATCTATAGCGGTAAGTGTTGCATTTTCAGCCGGAGTAGCTGTAATTGCTGCAAATGAAGTTAAAGACATTGTGCCCATAACTGCGATTGCAGAAATTAACGCAATAAGCTTTTTCATAGTTTTTTCTTCCTTTCTATGCCTCTTTTTGAGGCGAATTTATATTAATTTTTTTAAACAAATTTATGCGCTTACATTAACAAAACAGATATTTTGTTGAATATAAGAAAAAACAAGCTTTTTTGGGATGATTATAGGCAAAAAAATAACGCCTGCTCTTTTTTGAGCATCAGCGTTATTGTATATTTATTTGTCAATAGTTTTTCAAAAAATCTTTAGTTGACAGCATTGCCGTAAAGGTCAGGGGTTTGCTCCTACTGATAAAGACGGAACGAGCAAATCCGTTCTCTACAAACGCATTACCCGTTACCCATTACCGTTAACCCGATACCGATTAGACTCTTATATTCTGCTGTCTTTCGGGTTGAGAAGGTTTTAGATAAGAGACGGTGAATTCGCTGTAATTGCATACTTCGCCTTTTTTAATTTTTTCAAGTGCTGCCTTGCCTGCGCTCACGGCATTGCAGTTTAGTTTATCATCATCTGCAAAGAAGCACATATCACCGATATTTTCTTTTATGTAATCTTTGTAATTGATTACTCCGTCACCTGTGAAGATAACTTTTTTATTATATTTTTTTATGATTTCCAAAAGCACATCAAGAGAAATTCCGCAATCATCTAAGATTTTTTCTCCGTTATCATAGATAGCCGCATATACTTCTTTTCTTCTTGCATCTATTATCGGGCATATCAGACCTTCAAAGTTTTTTTCGTCTACATTATGCATAAGGCTGTCAAGAGTGCTTACGGCTACCATTTTTTTATTCTGAACGTGGCATAATGCTTTCATTGCCGCACCACCGATACGAAGACCGGTAAAAGAGCCGGGACCGTTTACACACACAAAATAATCTATATCAGAAAGTGCCAAGCCGCTTTTTTCAAGTATTTCAATAATTTTCGGCATAAGAGTGCAGGAATGAGTCAGACCGGTGTTCTCGTTAAAAGAAGCGAGGACTTTTTTATCATTCATAACTGCAACTGCAAGAGTGGTTCCTGAAGAATCCACACACAGTAAATTCAGATTTTTATCTTTCAATTGTTATTATCCTTTCGTCATCGTTTTCGGTATAGCTTATTGTTACTTTAATAACTTCTATATTATCAAGCAGGGAAAAAGCTTTCTGAGGCCATTCTATTATATTGATACTTCCGTTTGTAAGATATTCTGAAAAACCGATATCATAAAGCTCGTCTTCATCTGCGATTCTGTATAAATCAAAATGGTTTATCTTCGGATCTGAAGGGTACTGATTGACAATGGTAAAAGTAGGACTTG
>JAZNZL010000104.1:0-4430 GCA_045594925.1 Clostridia bacterium | reverse complement strand
TGTTGCCGGTCCTCAGTCGCCGGTTTGTAAAATCGTAAGTAATGTGGAGTGGTACGTGGCAATTTTAGTAGACAGTAAAAAAGCAACTGAAATCACTCCGGGACAGACAGTTTATATAAAGCTTGGAGAGAATACTGATGAGTATAAAGCAACAGTTTCCTACATATCACCGGTAGATGGTAAAAAGTGCGTTGTGGGTGTAACTGCCACAGAGTATTCGGAAGCAGCTATGAAAACACGTAAAACCAAAATTACTCTTATAACGGAAAAGCATAAAGGAATAAAAATTCCGGTTGAGGCAATCAGGGTAAATAATGGCGTTCAGGGAGTGTATACCGTAACAGAAGGTTTAATGAAGTTCAAAACAGCCGAAATTGTGTATAAGGATAATAAATATGCCATTGTAAAGGAAAACACAGCCGGCAGTGGTTCAGTGCTTTTGTATGATGAGGTTGTGATAGATGCAAAAGAAGTAGGCGAAAATATATCAATAAGGTAGAGATAGATTATGTCAGCTATAAATGAAAATCTCAATAATGTGCGTAGCCGTATAGAAGCGGCTTGTAAAAGAAGCGGCAGAAACCCTGAAGATATCACCCTTTTGGCAGTAACTAAAACCGTTCCTGCAGAAAGACTGAAAGAACTTTCTGCACTGGGCGTTAAAAAATTCGGCGAAAACAGAGTTCAGGAGCTTTTGGAAAAGTATGATGAGCTTGATGATATCCGCTGGCATCTTATAGGCCATCTGCAGACGAATAAAGTAAAAAATATCATCGGTAAGGTAGAGCTTGTCCATTCGGTTGAGTCTGTAAAGCTTGCAGAGGAAATTGGAAAACAGTCAGAAAAAGCCGGTGTGGTGACAAACATTCTTATCGAAGTAAACGTTTCCGGAGAAGAGAGTAAGTACGGAATACGTATGGATGAAATAGACAAAATGCTTGAGTCGTGTTCCGCAATCAAGGGTATTTGTGTAAAAGGGCTTATGACTATGGCACCGCTTGGTGCTGAAGCCGATGAAATCCGTCAGATTTTTTCGTCTTTATATAAAAAATATATTGACATATCGTCAAAAAAATACGATAATATTAGTATGGAATATCTGTCTATGGGTATGAGTAACGATTTTGAGATAGCGATAGAAGAAGGCGCCAATATCGTGCGTGTGGGCAGAGTACTTTTTAATTAAAAACGAATAAATTAAAATATGCTTAAGGAGGCATTTTTCAATGGGAAATTTTGTGAATAAAATGATGAATGTAATGGGACTTGGCGAGGAAGAAAATACAGAAGCAGAAGTTCCTGCATACGAATCAAGATATGAATCAAAAGCTCGCGAAGAAGAAAGCACCGGCGGTTTTGGACTTAAAAAAGGTAAAGTGGTTAATATTCATACAACCACACAGCTTAAGGTGGTTGTAATTCAGCCCACATCATATAACGATTCACAGGATATTGCTGACCACTTAAAGAGTAAGAAGCCGGTGGTGGTAAACCTTGAAAGACTTGAAAAAGAAGACGCTCGTAAGATGGTAGACTTTTTAAGCGGTGCTGTGTACGCGCTTGACGGCAGTATGCAGAAGGTAGCAAACGGCATTCTTTTGCTTGCACCTTATAACGTGGGTATTATGGGTGATTTCAGCAGTGAGCTTAAGTCAAACGGTATTTTTGATTTAGACTGATATGAATAAAAGAGATATTCTTTCCTTTCTTGACGGAGAGGAGAGAATTCTTATTTCAAGAGTTATGGATTTGTGTAACCGCTGTGAAAGATATGGCGCAGTTACATATACGCCTTTTTTGAACCCCCGTGAGATAAAGCTTGCAAAAGATTGCTGTAAGGGCAGCTTTTTCGTTCGGTATAATGGCGGGTATGCAGATGCTGAACGTGTAATGATGGCGTTTTGTCCTTATGAGGACGATGTGGCCGTGTTTCCTTTGACAGCCGTTAAAATATCTGTTAAAGACGGCAGAGTGTTTTCCCATCGTGATTATCTTGGTGCGCTTCTGTCATTGGGAATAAAAAGGGAAAAGCTTGGAGATATAATTGTCCGTGATGATTTCGCAGTGGTTTTCTGTGAAACTGTAGTTGCTGAATATGTGTGCCTCAATCTTGATAAGGTTGCATCATCCTATGTAAAGTGCGAAGAGATAGATGATGTTTCCGGTTTGTCGCTTGAGCGGAATTTCCAGGTTAAATCCGTAACCGTCGCGTCAATGCGTATAGATGGTGTGCTTTCGTCAGCGACTGTAATGAGCCGCGAAGAAAGTGCCGCCGCAATAAACAGGGGCTATGTTCAGTTGAATTATGAAACAGTAAAATCGGTATCTGCTCAGGTTAAAGATGGCGATGTGATATCAGCCAGAGGCTACGGAAAAATGCAAATTGAAACAACAGGTGAAACCACTCGTAAGGGCCGTATAAAGGTTAATATAAAGCATTTTAAATAAGTGCGAAAATAAAAGGAAAAAGGGGAATATTTATGCTTACTCCGGTAGATATTCAGAACAAGAGATTTTCAAGTTCAGCAGTAGGATATAAAAAGAACGAGGTTGAAGAGTTTTTGGAGCTTGTACTGCGGGATTATGAAACAATGTATAAAAACAATATTGATTTAAACGATAAAGTCAATATGCTCAATAATGCGTTGGAGCATTATAAAGCTATAGAAGAAACAATGCAGAACGCACTTCTTGTAGCACAGAGTACCGGCGATGAAATGCGAAAGAGCGCTGATGAAAAGGCACAGCTTATAATAGATACCGCTGAGAAAAAGGCTAAGGAAATTGTAGCAGAGGCTATGCAGTCTTCTGCGGATGCCGTTAAAAATGCAGAGAGTATTAAACGCTCTACAGAGCTTTTTAAAGCGCAGATGATAGGTATGTTTTCATCACAGATAGAAATGCTTAAATCATCAAAAATCCCCGAAGATATAACAGACGAAAACTAATTACAAAGTAAATATATAATATACAGTTAGGAGTTGTTACAAATTGGAACAGCAGGATTACGGTAAGACATTAAACCTTCCGAAAACAGAATTTTCTATGCGTGCAAATCTTCCCCAGAAAGAGCCTGATATGGTTAAAAAATGGGATGAAGAGGGCTTGTATTATAAACTTATGGAGCATAATGCAGGTAAGCCTAAATTTGTGCTTCACGACGGCCCACCCTTTGCAAACGGCGATATACATTTAGGTCACGCCCTCAATAAGATTTTAAAAGATATCATAGTAAGATATAAGAATATGACAGGCTATCAGGCTCCGTTTGTACCCGGTTGGGATACACACGGTCTTCCTATAGAAATTCAGGCAATAAAGAAGCTTAAAATCAATAAAGAAGAGCTTTCGCCCGTTAAATTCAGGGAGCTTTGCCACGATTTTGCTATAAAATATATCGAAAATCAGAAAGAGCAGTTTAAGCGCCTTGGTGCTATCGGTGATTATGAAAATCCCTATATCACCCTGCAGCCTGAGTTTGAAGCAAAGCAGATAGAAGTATTCGGTAAAATGGCAGAGAAGAATTTTATCTATAAGGGTAAAAAGCCTGTTTACTGGTGTACTGATTGTGAAACAGCTCTTGCAGAAGCAGAGATTGAGTATGGTGAGGATAAAACCAATTCAATCTATGTTAAATTCCTTGTAAATGATGATAAAGGAATGTTTGATGGCTTTGATAAGAGTAAGATTTATTTCGTAATCTGGACAACCACAACCTGGACACTTCCGGGTAACGTTGCTATCGCGCTTAATCCGTCTTTTGAGTATGCACTTGTATCAGCAAAAGGCGAGTATTATGTTGTTGCCAAAGATCTTGTTGCATCATTTGCAACTGTTGCAGAGGCAGATGAATACGAAATCGTAAAAACATTTTCAGGTGCAGAGCTTGAAAATATCACCTGCTTCCATCCCTTCCTTGACAGAGATTCGCTTGTAATCCTTGGCGACCACGTAACACTTGATGCCGGTACAGGCTGTGTTCATACAGCTCCCGGACACGGTGCAGAAGACTATGTAGCTTGTAAGGGTTATGATTTGCCAATAGTTGTTCCCGTAGATAATAAGGGTTATTTAACAGAAGAAGCAGGACAGTTTGCGGGACTTTTCTATGAGGAATCAAATGAAAAGATAATCCAGCAGCTTCTTTCTACAAATTCACTTGTAAAAGTAGAGCCTATAATCCACCAGTACCCACACTGCTGGAGATGTGGAAAGCCCATAATCTTCCGTGCTACAGAGCAGTGGTTTGCGTCAATTGACGCATTTAAGCAGGATGCATTGGATGCTGTTGATTCAGTTAAGTGGGTACCCAAGTGGGGCGAAGAAAGAATAAGAAAGATGATTGAAGACCGCGGCGACTGGTGTATATCACGTCAGAGACTGTGGGGCGTGCCAATCCCGATATTCTACTGTAAGAAATGCGGTAAGGA
>JAZNZL010000103.1:0-7469 GCA_045594925.1 Clostridia bacterium | reverse complement strand
TGCAAATTTATCAAGTTTAATGCATACGGTGTTCGACTCCCGTGTGCTTAAAAATATCTACTTGATAAGACAGGTAAGTTGTGATATAATGTATGTTGGTGGTTTGTATGAATACCGGATACACTTATAAATTTAACGGCGATACCGGTTCCGTTGTTATATCGGGACTTGAGCATTTTACACTTGTGCATACATTCCTTTGCGGTCAGTGTTTCCGCTGGGAGCAAGAGACAGACGGCAGTTTTACGGGGATTGTACGGGGCAAAGTTGTAAATATAAAGCAAAATGATAAAGAGCTTACCATATCGGGCTGCAACGAAGAAGATTTTTTGAATATATGGAAAAAGTATTTAGACCTTGACACCGACTACGGCAAAATCAAAGACGTTCTTTCAGCGGATGAGCATCTTAAAAAAGCCGCAGAGTTCGGCGGTGGTATAAGAATTTTAAATCAGGAGCCCTTTGAGTGCCTGATATCTTTTATAATATCAACACAGAATAACATTCCAAGAATAAAAAAAATCATCGGCGAGCTGTGCAGACTTTACGGTGACAAGCTGTCTTTCGGCGGAAAGGATTATTATTCTTTTCCGGATTGTCATACTCTGGCAAAGCTTAAAGAGGCAGACCTTGCAACACTTAACGCAGGCTACAGAGTGCCGTATATTTTAGATGCAGCAAAGAGAATTGCATCAGGTGAGATTGAACTTGAAAAGCTTCCCTATATGCCGACCGTTTCGGCAAGGGAAGAGCTTATGAAAATAAAGGGCGTAGGTCCTAAGGTGGCGGATTGCACGTTGCTGTTTTCACTTGAAAAGGGAGATTCTTTTCCGGTTGACGTGTGGATGAGCAAGATTATGCGCAATCTGTACCTTGGCGAAGGAGCCACATTAAAGGAAATCAGCGCTTTCGGTGCTGAAAAATTCGGCAATTACAGCGGTATTGCACAGCAATATCTGTTTTATTATGCCCGGGAGAACGGTTAATTTTAAAGGTTGTAATTTTGTTGTGCTTAAATGCATAATTTTTGATATATGCATTTTATAATCCTGTATCAATTCATATGTTTTGGTTAATAATGTAAGTGCGGATATATATTAAATTATTTGAAAAAGGAGGATTTTTGTGGCAAAAAAAGAAAAGCTTAAGCTGATACCACTGGGCGGTCTTAACGAAGTTGGTAAGAACCTTACACTTTTAGAGTACGGCAACGAGATTCTGGTTATAGACAGCGGTATGGCTTTCCCCGATGAAGAAATGCTGGGAATTGATTTGGTTATTCCCGATTTTTCATATCTGGTAAAAAACAAAAACAAGGTAAAAGGCATTGTGCTCACTCACGGTCATGAGGACCATATAGGAGCGATTCCGTTTTTGCTTAAGGTGGTAAATGTGCCTATATACGGCACTAACCTTACCCTTGGGCTTGTGCAGAACAAGCTCAAAGAGCACGGTATGCTGTCTACAACCAAGCTTATGCGTAAAAATCCCGGCGACTTTTTTAAAGTAGGGACCTTCGGTGTGGAATTTATACGCTCTAACCATTCCATCGCCGATGCAGTTGCAATTGCAATCACAACGCCGGTGGGTATAATAGTTCACACAGGCGATTTTAAAATTGACTCTACTCCCATTGACGGCGAAATGATTGACCTTACCCGTTTCGGTGAGCTTGGTAAAAAAGGCGTGCTGGCGCTTTTAAGTGACTCTACCAACGCCGAACGTCCCGGATTTACTTCGTCGGAGCGGTCTGTGGGTATAAAGCTTGATGATGTGTTCAAATCTACAAAACAAAGAATAATTGTAGCAACCTTTGCATCCAACATACATAGGGTGCAGCAGATTATTTCCGCAGCCCACAAAACCAACAGGAAAGTGGCGCTTTCGGGAAGAAGTATGATAAACGTACTTGAAACAGCAATCAATCTGGGGTATATGAATATTCCAAATAACATCCTGATTGATATTGACGATGTGAAAAAATACCGTCCATCTCAGGTGGTCATAATAACTACCGGCAGTCAGGGCGAAACTATGAGCGCACTTTACAGAATGGCATATTCAGACCATCGCAAGGTGGAGATTGTGCAGGGGGATTTGGTTATAATATCGGCAAACCCCATACCCGGTAACGAAAAGCTGGTTTCAAACGTGGTTAATGAGCTTATGAAAAAAGGCGCAGAGGTTATTCACGACAGAAGCGCAGAAATGCACGTATCGGGTCACGCCTGTCAGGAAGAGCTAAAGATTATGCTTGCACTTACCAAGCCTAAATATTTCGTGCCGGTTCACGGTGAATACAGCTTCCTGAAAACCCACGCAAACCTTGCAACCTATATGGGCATTGACAAAAAGAATGTATTTATAATGGAAAACGGCAGAGTTCTGGAATTTACAAAGGACCACGCCCGCATAAGCGGAGCAGTGCCATCGGGAATAACACTTGTTGACGGTCTTGGAGTGGGCGATGTGGGCAACATCGTTCTCCGCGACAGAAAAAGACTTTCCGAAGACGGCGTGATTGTGGTGGTAACCTCCATATCTGCAGATACAAAGGCACTTGTGGGTACACCGGAGATAATTTCAAGAGGTTTTGTGTATGTTCGCGAATCAGGAGATTTGATGGACCAGATACGGTCAGTTGCAACAAACAGTATTAACTCCTGCGTTAAAAATAAAATCTATGACTGGAACGTAATGAAAACCCATATGAAAGCAAAAATATCCGAGTGTCTCTTCCAGGAAACCAAGCGTAATCCTATGATAATACCCATTATTATAGAAGTGTAAAATCAAAAGGTAATCAGGAAAAACCTGATTATCTTTTGTTTATTTTCACAAAAAAGAAAGCCCTCAAACGAGGGCTTTTTAAATTGCTTAAACTATTTAAACTAGTTAAGGATAGAAACCTGTGTTTCTTTATCAAAGATATGGATTTTGTTTGTATCAAACATAACCTTGATATCGTCGTTATGTGCAGCTGTTGAACGGGGGTTAACTCTTGCTGTGAATGCCTTACCGCCGATTGTGAGGTAAAGGTATGTTTCAGCACCCATCTTTTCAACCAGGTCAACGTGTGCATCAACAGTGCAATCAGCGTGAGCTGAGATAAGAGCCTCTTCGTCGTGAATATCTTCAGGACGGATACCGAGAACAACTTCCTTACCAACAGCGCCTGCTGCTTCCAGCTGAGAAGCTTTGCCCTCAGGGAGCTTAAGGCTGATGCCTTCGCCTTTGAGGTATACACCGTCGTCAGCTTTTTCAACTTTAACATCTACAAAGTTCATCTGGGGGCTTCCGATAAAGCCTGCAACGAACATATTTGCGGGTTTGTTATAAAGTGACATCGGGTCGTCAATCTGCTGAATGAAACCGTCTTTCATAACGATAATTCTTGTACCCATTGTCATAGCTTCAACCTGGTCATGTGTTACATAGATAAATGTAGCCTGCAATCTCTTGTGAAGCTTACCGATTTCTGTTCTCATCTGAACTCTGAGCTTAGCGTCAAGGTTAGAGAGAGGTTCGTCCATAAGGAATACCTTAGGTTCACGAACTATAGCACGACCGAGTGCAACACGCTGTCTCTGACCGCCGGAGAGAGCCTTCGGCTTTCTGTCAAGAAGATGCTCGATATCGAGAATCTTTGCAGCCTCTGCAACACGTCTTTTAATTTCATCCTTAGGAGTTTTCTTGAGCTTAAGGCCGAATGCCATATTCTCAAAAACTGTCATATGGGGATAGAGAGCGTAGTTCTGGAAAACCATCGCGATATCTCTGTCCTTAGGAGCAACATCGTTAACAAGCTTGTCGCCGATATAAACTTCGCCTTCGCTGATTTCTTCAAGACCTGCAATCATTCTGAGTGTAGTAGATTTACCGCAGCCTGAAGGTCCAACCATTACGGCGAACTCTTTATCTTCGATGTCAACAGTGAAATCTGATACAGCTGTAACGCCACCGTCAAATCTTTTGTAAACGTGATCTAATTTTAATCCTGCCATTTTAATTAACCTCCTGTATGTTAATACATATCCATACTTTTACAATACAATAATAGCACAAAGGCAAAAATTATGCTATTGATTATTTGCACAAAAACTAAAATCAACCTTTAGTTACATTTCACACACCGGCTTAAATAGTGCATTATTACTGCTGGTTTTATGGGGGTTTTTGTCTATATTATATCTAAAAAAGGCGGTTTGATAATTGGGGGTTTGGTTATTTTGTATGGTTTTTGTAGTACAAAAATTTTTGAACAAATTGTTAACAAAAAAAGGGCATAAAAACACGGTGTATCCTTATGTGAATACACCGTGTGAGTTTATATTATGTGCTTAATTTATGCATATCTGCTTATGCATCAGCATTGGCATCAGCTATGATTTTATCATAGAGATTTCGTGGTGTTTCTTCATAGTGGTCAAACTCGAAATCAAAGCTGCCTCTGCCGTTGGTGATGGCACGCAAATCGGTTGCATAGCCTGTCATCTCAGATACAGGCACCTCTGCCACAACCTCTGTTATATCGCCGCCTACAGGGTTCATACCGAGTATTCTGCCGCGGCGTTTATTGATATCACCAACTATATCGCCTGTGTATGCGTTTTTAGCAAGTGCTTTAAGAACGCCTATCGGCTCTAAAAGAATGGGGTCAGCCTGAGCAAGACCTGTTTTGTACGCTATAGACGCAGCAGTTTTAAACGCCATTTCCGATGAGTCTACCGGATGATATGAGCCGTCTAAAAGTGTGGCTTTAAGATTTACCATAGGATAGCCGGCTATAACGCCCTGCTTCATACATTCCTGCAGACCCTTTTCAACTGCGGGGAAGTAGTTTTTGGGAACGCTGCCGCCGAATACCTTTTCTTCAAACACCAGACCGTCGCTTTCGCAAGGCTCAAATTCAATCCACACGTGGCCATACTGACCGTGTCCGCCGGACTGCTTCTTGTGCTTGCCTTCAACCTTAACCTTTTTCTTGATTGCTTCTCTGTAGGCAACCTTTGGAGGTATAAGGTCAACGCTTACACCGAATTTGCCTGCAAGCTTACCGGTGATGATTGCCAGATGCTGTTCACCTGTACCTGATATAACGGTTTGCTTTGTTTCTTTATTGGTTGTTACCTTAAAGGTGCGGTCTTCTTCCATAAGCTTTGAAAGACCTGCACTGATTTTTTCTTCGTCACCCTTTGCCTTGGGTACAATCGCCATTGAAAGCACAGGCTTGGGGAATGAAATTTCTTCAGCCTTGATTACCTGCTTAGGACTGCAGAGTGTATCTCCGGTGTCAGTGCAGATAAGCTTTGTGGTAGCACCTATATCGCCTGCCGCAAGAGCATCTGTTTCAATCTGCTTTTTACCGCAGAGTGTATAGAGCTTTGCTATTTTTTCATTTTCGCCCTTGTTGGCATTTAAAAGTGTGTCATCTTTTTTAACAGTACCTGAAAGCACCTTGAAGATGGACATCTTACCAACATAGTTATCAACAACTGTTTTGAATACCTGCAAACATACAGGAGCAGCGCTGTCTGCTTTAACCTCAACCATCTCGCCCTTGCTGTCTGCACATACTGCTGCGTCTGCTTCGTTTGGAGCAGGCATATACTCATACAAAAGGTGAATGAGTCTGTGGATGCCTATCTGCTCTGTGGCACTGCCGCATATTACAGGAATAAGCGAGCCTTCCTTTATACCGTGTTTAATTGAAACGCGGATTTCTTCATCAGTGAATTCTTCGCCGTTGAAGTATTTTTCCATCATCTCTTCGCTGACCTCTGCAACGGCCTCAAGCAGCATATCTCTGCCGGAGTTTGCTATTGCGGACATATCATCGGGGATTTCTCTGTAAACCGGCTCTTTCTCGGTAAAATCCTTTTGCTGCATTGTTACAATATCAATATAGCCTGTAAAGGTATCGTCTTTTTTAATTGGATATGTAAAAGGCGCTACAGATTTACCGAAGGTTTCCTTAAGCTGATTGATAACCTTATCATAATCGGCTTTGGGGCTATCCATTTTGTTAACAAAGAAAATAACGGGGATATTGCGTTTTTTAGCCATCTCCCAGGCTTTTTCAGTGCCGGCAGACACGCCAGACTTACCGCTGACAACAATTACAGCGCTGTCAGCCGCTGTAACAGCCTGAATCTGCTCACCTACGAAATCGAAGTATCCGGGAGCATCTATAATATTGATTTTGTGGTCCTTCCACATAATCGGAATAACGGAAGAGTTGATGGAATTCTGTCTTTTGATTTCTTCTGCATCATAGTCAGACACGGTATTACCATCTGTGATATTTCCCTTACGTTCAATGGCTTTCGTTTCAAAAAGCATTGCCTCGCACAGAGTTGTCTTTCCAGCGTTGCCGTGTGAAAGCAAGCAAACATTTTTAATCTTATCGGTACTTATCAATTTTAAAACCTCCCTTTAGCACGCAACGAATTTTTAGCGCACTATATTTACTGATACTTTAATACTTTCTTTTTTTAAAGGTAAAATCCTTTTTTCCTGAGCCAATCTAAATGACGAAATATATCACCATTTTATGTGCAATCTGCACATAAAATTCATTTTAAATCCAAAATCATTGTAAAAATTACCTTTAAAATACCATCTTTCGTGTGATTTATACAATCAGGGGGCAGTATTTTTGACATCTCCGGCAGATTAAAAGGGTGGGAGGTTTTGCGAGGATATATAGTATATTAGGGAATATTGGTGATATAAGGAATTAGGGAATATTGGGTATATTGGTATATTGGGTATATAAGGAATTAAGGGATATTGGGAGCATTGGGGATATAAAAAGAAAAGACCTGCCGCGAACTATCGCAGCAAGCCTTTTCTGCTTTTCGTATACTTTCGTAAGAAAGATTACAAATTAAATTATTTAAGCTCTACAGTAGCGCCTGCTTCTTCCAAAGCAGCCTTCATCTTTTCAGCTTCTTCTTTAGCTACGCCTTCTTTAACTGTGCTGGGTGCACCGTCAACGAGGTCCTTAGCTTCTTTAAGACCGAGACCTGTAAGCTCTCTAACAGCCTTAACAACCTTCAACTTAGCTTCACCTGCGTTAGCAAGTACTACGTTGAAATCTGTTTTCTCTTCTGCTGCAGCGCCACCTTCAGCTGCAACGCCCATAACTGCTACAGGAGCAGCTGCGCTTACGCCGAACTCTTCCTCCATAGCTTTAACAAGTTCAGCAACTTCTAACAATTTAAGTTCTTTAATTTCTGCAATGATTGATTCGATACTCATTTTGATTTACCTCCTATTTTAAAAATTATTATTCTTCTGTTTTTTCTTCAGCTTCCTCTGCGGGAGCTTCTTCAGCTTTAGCTTCCTCTGCGGGAGCTTCTTCTACAACGGGAGCTTCCTCTACTGCTGCTTCTGCAACGGGTGCTGCTTCTTCAGCTGCGGGAGCTTCCTCTGCTTTAGCTTCTGTTGTAATCTCTGACGGCTCT
>JAZNZL010000102.1:0-2375 GCA_045594925.1 Clostridia bacterium | reverse complement strand
AGAAATCAAAGTCAGAAAGCGCCCGAAAATATCGGGCGTCTTTTTGTTTGACAGCGAAAAACTTACATAAAAAGTAATTTTTCGCCTTTTGGAAAGGTGAAAAAAATTTAAAAGTAACTTTTCAATAAAAATTACATTTTTTACCTGAAAAACGGATAAAACAGCAGATTTTTTGTCGCACAACTAATCCACATATCCACATAGTTATAAACGTGGCAAGCCAGTAAACATCCCAATTTTGAAAAGTTATCCACGCAAAATGTGGATAAGTGGATAACTTTATTATAAAAAAGAAAGAAAAATGTAAATTTATGTCAAAAGAAATCGGCTCTTGAGAAGCGGTTTTTTGATAAAAAATTTTTCAAAAAAATATGAAAAAAACCCTTGACAAAATAAAAGATAAGAGTTATAATGCAGCTGAAAGTCAAAGATAGTCAAAGTCAAAAATCGACATTTAGTAAAAAAGCTGTTTTGTAGGTAGGAGGTAGCTATGAAAATCAGTGATAATATCGAAAGATTCATAAGAGATATGCTTATGGATGATGAGAGTATAGAGTTAAAAAGAAACGAGCTGGCGAATTATTTTAAGTGCGTTCCGTCACAGATTAACTATGTTATATCTACAAGGTTTACTACAGAGAGAGGTTATTGTGTGGAGAGCCGTAGAGGCGGAGGCGGATATATAAAGATAACCAGAGTAGGAAAAGGCGGTAATAACGCTATAATGCATATCCTCAATAGTATAGGCGATAATTTGGACCTTATGACTATGGAAGCGATAGTAAAAAACTTGTACGGCGGTGAGTATATAACTGAGCGAGAAGCGAAGCTTATGCTTGCATCCTGCGGCAGTAGTGCTTTAAGGGAGATAAATGACGGTGAGTTTAAAAACCGTATACGTTCTACGATATTTAAAAATATACTTGTAAATCTTATGTAGGGAGTGATATATATGTTGTGTACACATTGTAATAAAAAAGAAGCTACAATCCATTGTAAAACAGTAAAAAACGGAGTAGCAAATGAGATGCATCTGTGTAGTGATTGTGCTCAGGAGATGGGTATCGGCGGGAAATATGCAGATTTGTTTGGTGATGGCTTTGATTTTAATAGTATGCTGAATCAGGTTTTCAGTATGACAGATAAAAAGATTTCCGCGTCAGGGCAGCTTAAATGTGAAAGCTGCGGAACAGATTTTGGTAAATTCAATTCAACGGGGCTGTTGGGCTGCGATAAATGCTATGATGTGTTTGCCGATGCTGTCGAGACGATGCTGCAAAAAACACAGGGAGCCACTGTTCATAACGGGAAGATATCAGGGCCTGATAGCGAAAAACTCCAGAAAGAGAATCAGGTCAGGGAACTGAAATCACAGCTGCAGAAAGCGATTTTAGAAGAGAAATATGAAGATGCAGCCGACCTTCGTGACCGTATAAAAGCACTTGAGAAAGGTGATGAGAATAATGGCTAAATGGTATAAAGACAGCGGTTTTCAGGATGATATAGTGTTAAGTACCCGGGTGCGTCTTGCCCGTAACCTTAAAGGAATACCGTTTCCAAACAGAATGACTCATCAGGACGCAGAAAAAGTTATAGAGAAGGTGTCTTCAGCACTTTCAAATCTTAATTATAAATTCAATATGATACGTCTTTCTAAGATAAGTGCAAATGAACAGCAGAAGCTTTTGGAGGAGCATCTTATAAGTCCGCAGATGCTAAAAAACACAGAAGATAAAGCAGTGTTTATAAGTGAAGACGGACTTATGTCTATACTTGTAAATGAAGAAGACCACATAAGACTTCAGTGCATATATGCGGGCGCCGAAAGCGCAAAAGCGTGTGAGCTTATAGGCAATATTGATGATTATCTGGGAAAAAATTTAGAATACGCATTTCATAGTAAGTACGGACACTTAACAGCTTGTCCCACAAATGTAGGAACAGGAATGCGCCTGTCGTTTATGCTGCATTTGCCGGCACTCTGTATGACGCGCCTTGCAGATAACTTGTTTGCTACAGTTGGAAAGCTTGGTGTAACAGTGCGAGGGATGTATGGCGAGGGTACAAAATCCAGCGGAAATATATTTCAGATATCCAATCAGGTAACACTTGGTAAAAGTGAAGCAGAACTTGCAGATAATATCACAAACGTAGTAAATGAAATAATAGCGAAAGAGAGAGAGCTGCGCAGACGTATAATTCAGGATAAAGGAATTTCCATAGAAGATAAGATTATGCGTTCCTACGGAGTAATGCGATATGCGAAAAAAGTAAGCACAGAAGAGCTTACGGGACTTTTATCAAATGTAAGATTTGGTGTTTCGTTGGGAATAATCAATGATGTAAAAGTAAAAAACCTCAATGAGATTATGGTA
>JAZNZL010000101.1:0-6120 GCA_045594925.1 Clostridia bacterium | reverse complement strand
GATGCTTTTAAAACTGACTTGTTTTTGTCCGCTAATGAGGAGGATGTTCAGGAAGCGATAAACGCAAATATTGCTTCTGGCATTATATGTGACCATTCTCAGTTGCCGATAAATTCAGATGCAGATATAAACCAGATACGTATTGCTTTTGATGGTGATGCAGTAATATTTTCGGATGAAGCAGAGCGTATATATCAGGAGAAAGGTCTTCAGGCGTTTTCCGAACACGAGCAGAAAAATGCGCAAAAGCCTTTGCCGGAGGGACCGTTTGCAAAATTGCTTAAGACCATATCTATTATTCAACAGCAATTTCCGGATGGTGAAGCGCCCATAAGAACAGCGCTTGTAACTGCGAGAAATGCTCCGGCGCACGAAAGAGTGGTGCGTACACTTCGCGCTTGGAATGTGCGCATTGATGAGGTGTTTTTCCTTGGCGGTATAGAAAAGAGTGAGGTGCTTAAGGCTTTTGGCGCTAATATTTTCTTCGATGACCAGACAGTACATACAGAACCTGCGTCAAAGCTTGTACCATCGGCAAGAGTGCCATATAAGAATATTTAAAGGGATAATCAGTAATGAATGTATTGTCTATAGGAAATAGTTATACGCAGGATTCACACAGATATTTAAGCCGTATCGCAAGGGCGGATGGTGTGGATTTAAAAACAGTTAATTTGTATGTAGGTGGTTGTGGCTTGTCAATGCATCATAGAAAAATGCTTTCGGATGCCAAAGCGTATGTTCTGTAGGCAAACGGTGAAGGAACCGGATTTAAAGTGTCTATGAAAGAAGCACTTTTAAATCGTGATTGGGATGTAGTCACACTTCAGCAGGTAAGCAGAAAATCTATGGATTATGCCACCTATCAGCCGTATCTTGATAATTTAATTGAATTTGTAAAAGAATGTGTGCCAAAGGCAAAAATAGCATTGCATCAGACTTGGGGGTATAAACCATACGAACCTGAACTGATGGAGCAAATGGGATATAGTACTCACGCCCTGATGTTTGCCGACGTTAAGAAAGCAGTATCAAAAGCGCTAAAGGAAACAAAAGCAGATTTTGCTATTCCTGCAGGTGATGTAATATGTAAGCTTGTAGAGGCAGGTCTTGAGAATACACATCGTGATAATATTCACGCATCAAATGGTTTGGGAAGATATGCGCTTGGTTTAATATGGTATATGACTCTTACCGGTAATAATGTAGAGGATAATACGTTTGCTGATTTTGATGAGAAAGTCACAGCGGAAGAGATAGCCATAGCAAAAAAGTGCGCGAAAGAGGTTTTTGAAGAATATAAAAAAGCTTAATAATCAAGAAAATCAAATCAATAAAATGTCTTGACATAATAGTAAAAGTGTGGTATATTATTTTCATTAAAGGCTTTGACGGAGAGTGCACGTTTGCTGAACCTTTGAGAGAATTGGCGTTTGGTGCGAGCCATAGGGGATTGAATGTGTTTGTAGCTTCTGAGCCGGTAGGAAGAAAGCACTTTATGTGTGAGTAGAACCTTCCCGTGATTGCTGCGTGAATGCATAGGGGTTGATAGACCTTGAGAGTGGCGGTGTATATCATCGCAATTTGAGTGGTACCGCGGGTGAATAAGCACTCGTCTCAAAGTAATAAATCTTTGGGACGAGTTTTTTTGTCCCATAAAGGAGAATATTATGGAGAACTTGAACATTAACGAAAAAATCAGGGAAATGGCGCAACGTATCCGTGAGCTGCGTGAAATAGAAGGGCGCAGTTATGAGGATATGGCGGAGAAAACCGGAATATCTGTAGATGAGTATATAAAGTGCGAGAACGGTGAAAGTGATTTAAACTTTGCGTTTATATACAGATGCGCAGCGGCTCTTAGAGTAAACGTAACAGATATTATAGAAGGTTACAGCCCTAATCTTAAATCTTATACTGTAACCAGAGCCGGAGCAGGACAGCAGATAGCAAAAGCACACGGAATGGTATACCATAATCTTGCGTATGCGTTTAAAAACCGTATAGCAGAACCTTTGTTCGTTGTAAGTACATACGATGAAGCGGCGCAGGGTAAGGATATTGAACTGACTACTCACGCAGGGCAGGAATGTGATATTGTTATTGAAGGAAACCTTATGGTTCAGGTGGGTGAACATAAAGAGGTGCTTGGCCCTGGTGACAGTATTTATTATAATAGTGATACTCCCCACGGAATGATTGCAGTAAATGGTAAAGACTGTAAGTTTTACGCTATAGTGTTGAGAGCGGATGTTGATGCCATTGAGTCAGCGTCAGCTGATATTGTGGCAACTGAGGAGATTATCGGCTCAATCCACCGTGATACGAAAGATAGAATATATCATAAGTTTATCGATATAGTAGAAGATAGTCAGGGTACACCTACATCAATCACATTTAAAAACGAAGATAAATTCAATTTTGCTTTTGACCTGGTAGATGAGCTTTCCAGACGTGAGCCTGATAAGCTTGCTATGCTTCATATATCAAAGGATAAAACAGAGAGACGTTTTACATTTACCGATATGCGCAAAGCATCCAGTCAGTGCGCTAACTATTTTGCTTCGTTGGGAATTAAAAAAGGCGATAGAGTAATGCTTATTCTGAAACGTCATTATCAGTTCTGGATAGCAATGCTTGGTTTAAATAAGCTTGGAGCCATAGCAATACCTGCTGTTGACCAGCTTCAGGAGCACGACCTTGAGTATAGATTTAAAGCTGCCGGAGTAAGTGCAATAGTTTGTACTTCAGACGGAGATGTTTCTCATCAGGTAGAGCTTGCCGAAGAAAAGATTGGCCAGCCATTGAAGAAAATGTTAGTAGGAGAAGAGAGAGAAGGCTGGAAAAACTTTGATGAAGACTATAAGCGCTTCAGTACACATTTTGACAGAACAGAAGATTCTCCCTGTGGCGATGATCTTATGCTTATGTATTTCACGTCAGGCACGTCAGGCTATCCTAAAATAGCAGCACATAACTATAAATACCCACTTGGACATTTCCATACAGCTAAGTATTGGCATAATGTAGACCCCGATGGCTTGCATTTTACAATTTCAGACACCGGATGGGCAAAGGCAATGTGGGGTAAGCTCTATGGACAGTGGCTCTGTGAAGCAGCTACATTTGTGTATGATTTTGACCGCTTTGATGCAGCAGAGATATTGCCAATGTTTGCAAAACATCATATTACAACTTTCTGTGCACCGCCTACAATGCTGCGAATGATGGTAAAGCAGGATATTTCAAAATACGATTTTTCGTCAGTACGACATATGACCACAGCCGGAGAAGCGCTTAACCCTGAAGTATATCGTCAGTTTGAAAAAGCGACGGGACTGCAGATAAAGGAAGGCTTTGGACAGACAGAAAGCACAATGATAATCGGAAACCTTGTAGGTAAACCTCATAAGATAGGTGCTATGGGTAAGCCGGCGCCTATATATGATGTAGAGCTTCACGATGCTAATGGTAATCAGGTAAAAACAAGTGAGTCGGGTGAGATTGTTATCAATGTTAAAAACGGCGCTCCCTGCGGGTTGTTTACCGGATATTATGGAGATGAAGAAAAGACCAAAGAGGTTTGGCACGATGGATATTATCATACCGGCGATGTTGCCTGGAAGGATGAAGACGGATATTACTGGTATGTGGGTAGGGTAGATGATGTAATTAAGTCATCAGGCTACCGTATAGGACCTTTCGAGATAGAAAGCGTTATTATGGAGCTTCCATATGTTCTTGAATGCGGAGTATCTGCTGTTCCTGATGAAGTAAGAGGACAGATAGTAAAAGCAAGTATCGTGCTTGTGCAGGGCACAGAGGGTAGTGAGGAACTTAAAAAGGAAATACAGACCTATGTAAAAGACAGAACAGCTCCATATAAATATCCCAGAATAGTAGAATTCAAGGATAGTCTTCCTAAGACTGTAAGCGGAAAAATCCAGAGAAATAAACTTTGATAAAACAAAAAAACTATCAATCCTTTCCGTTGCAGAGGTATTGACAATATATGTTTTTTGTGATAGTATGTAATTGCGCGGAGAATTGGAGTGCACTTGTTTTTTTGCGGAATAAGTGCGCTCTTTTATTTTTAAGGAGGTTAAATAATATGGTAAAAACAAACGTAGTAGATTGGAAAACAATCACAGATTTTGTGGTTGATGCATTTGTGGGATACGGAATTCCCAGAGAGGATGCAGAGATTTGTGCTGATGTACTTCTTGAGTCAGATAAAAGAGGTATTGAATCTCACGGTGTAAATCGCTTTAAGCCGATATATCTTGACAGAATTAAAGATGGAATTCAGAATCCTGTTACTAATTTTGAAATAATCAAAGAAACACCTACCACAGCTGTTGTTGACGGACACGACGGTATGGGTCAGGTAATAGGCTATAAAGCTATGAAAATGGCTATTGAAAAAGCTAAAGAATATGGTATGGGTATGGTAGTTGTGCGCAATTCATGCCACTATGGTATTGCCGGATATTATCCCAGTATGGCTTGTAAGGAAGGCTGTATTGGTATGACAGGTACAAACGCACGTCCTTCTGTTGCACCAACTTTCGGTGTTGAGGGTATGTTTGGTACAAACCCACTTACTATAGGTATTCCTACTGATGAAGATTTTGATTTCCTTATTGACTGTGCATCATCTATCACACAGAATGGTAAGGTTGAATATTACGAAAGAATTAAAGAAGATGTTCACCCCGGAACAATCATCGGCTTAAACGGTGAGTCAATCGAAGGTGATGCGGGAGAAGCATTGAGAATGATTCGTAACGGTACAGCAGCACTTACAACACTTGGCGGTATTGGTGAAGCACTTGGTGGATATAAAGGTTATGGATATGCTATGGTTGTAGAGCTTCTTTCAGCAGTTCTTCAGGATGGCGCATACGGAAAAGCTCTTGATGGTAAAGATGCTGATGGAAATAAGGTTCCATATCATCTTGGTCACTTCTTTATTGCAATTGATACAAATCACTTCCTCGGAGAAGATGTTTGCAGAAAGAAAGCCGGCGAGATTATCCGTGCAGTGCGTAATTCTAAAAAGGCACCCGGAGCAGAAAGAATTTATTCAGCAGGTGAAAAAGAGCATCTTGTACGTCTTGCGCGTAAAGATGGTGTGCCGATAAATGAATCTGTACAGAAAGAAATCTGTGCAGTACGTGATGAACTTGGACTCACACAGTATAAATTCCCCTGGGAGGACTAATTTTATGGATATCAGACAGGAATCATTGAAAAAGCATTATGAGTGGAAGGGAAAGATAGAAGTAATTTCCCGCACTCCTATCAACACCAGAGAGGATTTGTCATTGGCATATACACCTGGTGTAGCAGAGCCGTGTGTAGAAATAAATAAAGATATAAATAAATCATACGAGCTTACTCGTCGTTCAAATCTTGTTGCTGTTGTAACAGATGGTACTGCTGTTTTAGGACTTGGAGATATAGGTCCTGAAGCCGGAATGCCTGTAATGGAAGGTAAGTGTGCATTGTATAAGGAATTTGCAGATGTTGATGCGTTCCCGCTTTGCATTAAATCCAAAGATGTAGATGAGATAGTACGTACAATATATTTGCTTTCCGGAAGCTTTGGCGGAGTAAACCTTGAAGATATTTCAGCTCCCCGTTGTTTTGAAATTGAGAGAAAGCTGAAAGAAATCTGTGATATACCGATTTTCCACGATGATCAGCACGGAACAGCAATTGTTGTTGCTGCTGCTTTGATAAACGCACTTAAGCTTGTGAAAAAGGATATCGGTAAGGTTAAGGTTGTAATCAATGGCGCTGGTTCAGCTGGTATCGCAATTGGAAAGCATCTTATGAATATAGGTGTTAAAAACCTGACCTTCTGTGATCGTCACGGAATAATCTGCGAAGGCGACGCAAATAACAATCCTGCACAGGAAGAAATGTCAAAAGTAACAAACCTTGAGCATAAAAAAGGTAATCTTGCAGATGCTCTTGTTGGTGCTGATGTATTTGTTGGTGTTTCTGCACCAAATCTTGTTACAGAAGAAATGGTAAAATCAATGGCAGACGATGCTGTTATGTTCCCGATGGCAAACCCCACACCTGAGATTATGCCTGATATAGCAAAGGCAG
>JAZNZL010000100.1:0-4311 GCA_045594925.1 Clostridia bacterium | reverse complement strand
GAAATTACCTATGATGAAATGCTGGAGCTTGCATCATTGGGAGCAAATGTATTGCATAACCGTTCGGTTGAAATGGCAAAGAAATATAGTGTAAATCTTGTTGTTCGTTCAAGTTTAAATAATAATGAAGGTACAGTTGTTAAGGAGGTAAACAGAGTGGAAAAAATGGCAGTAAGAGGTGTTGCACGCGATAATGACGTAGCACGCATAGCTCTTTTAAATGTTCAGGATATGCCCGGTGTGGCTTTCAAAGTGTTTTCAATGCTTGCAAAAGAAAAAATAAATGTAGATATAATTCTCCAGTCAATAGGCCGCGAGGGTAAAAAAGACATCAGCTTCACAGTTAAAGATAGTGCAGTAGATGAAGCTGTTGAGCTTTTAAATAAAAATAAAGATGTAATAGGCTTTGAAGATATCAAGTATACAACAGAGGTGTCAAAGGTTTCAATAGTGGGAGCCGGTATGGTTAATAATCCGGGTATAGCAGCAAAGATGTTTGAAGCGCTTTATGATGCTAATATAAATATTCATATGATATCCACAAGTGAAAGTAAGATATCTGTTCTTGTAAATCAGCGAAATGCAGAACAGGCAGTAGTAGCAGTTCACGATAAATTCCATCTTTAATATTATAAAAAACGGTAAAGGCATCTCGAAAGAAATGCCTTTTACTTAAATCCGAATAAATATTTTAACGGAGAACACTATGAATAGAAACGAAAATCCAATGCCCTCATCAGATTTAATAGAGGGTAGAAATCCAATACTTGAAGCATTAAAATCAGGTAGAGAGATAGATAAGATACTTGTATCCCGCGGAGATAAAAACGGTTCAATAATAAAGATAATATCTGAGGCAAAAAAGCAAGGCGTAGTAGTTCAGGAAACAGAACGCGCCAAGCTTGATTCAATGTCACAAACTAAAAATCATCAGGGCGTAATAGCGTATGTAGCGGCAGCAACGTATGTTTCGGTGGAAGATATTCTTAACAGGGCGTCATTAAAAGGCGAACAGCCTTTCATAGTTATAGCTGATGAAATCACCGACCCGCATAATCTCGGTTCTCTCATAAGAACGGCAAATGCTGCAGGTGTGCACGGTATTATTATTCCAAAACGCCGTAGCGTAGGACTCAATTCTGTAGTTGCAAAAACATCTGCAGGAGCGGTTGAGTTTACACCTGTTGCAAAGGTGTCCAATATTGCATCGGTAATAGATAAGCTGAAAAAGGAAAATGTGTGGGTAATCGGTGCGGATATGGATGGTGAAAAAACCATATATAATCAGGATTTTTCGGGTGCTATTGCAATAGTTGTAGGTAGCGAAGGTAACGGCATATCCCGTATTGTTAAGGAAAAATGTGACTTTCTTGTGCAGATTCCGATGCTTGGAGAGATAACATCTTTAAATGCGTCTGTAGCAGGAGCGCTTATGATATATGAAGTGCTGCGCAGCAGGATAAAAAGTAAGTGAGGGGAAAACAAATGGAAAAGGCAATAATCACAGTAGTAGGTAAGGACAAAGTAGGAATAATAGCAGAAACAGCTAATACACTGGCAGCTTGTCAGGTTAATATTCTTGATATAACACAGACTATTTTGCAGGATATGTTTACTATGATGATGATAGTAGATATCTCAAATAGCCCCCTTGATGTTTCTGGGATAGGTTCAAAACTTTCCGAAACAGGCGGAAAGCTTGGAGTTGAAATTCGCATACAGCACGAAGATATATTTAATTCAATGCACAGAATTTAAGCGTTTTTTAGGTTGGAGGGAACAAATAGTGATAAATCAGTTTGAGGTTTTAGAAACCAAAAAAATGCTCGATGAAGAAAACCTTGATATAAGAACTATAACAATGGGGATATCTTTGCTTGATTGCGCAGGTGAGGATATAAATAAGACCTGTGATAAGGTGTATGATAAAATCACACGTAAGGCCGAAAAACTCGTTAAGACCGGCGAAGATATAGAAAAGGATTACGGCATACCGATTATAAATAAGCGCATTTCAGTTACTCCGATATCATTGGTAGGCGGCGCTACAAATGCAACAAGCTATGTTCCAATAGCAAAGGCACTGGATAGGGCTGCAAAGGAAACCGGAGTAAATTTTCTTGGTGGATTTTCTGCCTTGGTGCATAAGGGGTATAATAAGGGTGATGAGATTTTAATTAACTCTATTCCTGAAGCATTGGCATCAACCGATATAGTCTGCTCGTCAGTGAACATTGGTTCAACAAAAGCGGGTATCAATATGGATGCAGTAAGGCAGATGGGCGAGGTAATTAAAAAAACCGCAGATTTAACTGCGTCAAATGATGGCTTTGGCTGTGCCAAGTTAGTAGTTTTTTCAAATGCAGTGGAAGATAATCCCTTTATGGCTGGTGCGTTTCACGGAGTGGGTGAACCTGATTGTGAAATACACGTAGGCGTAAGCGGTCCCGGTGTTGTAAAATGTGCACTTGAAAAGGTAAAGGGAGCAGACTTCGGTGTGGTTTCAGAAACCATTAAAAAGACAGCTTTTAAAATAACCCGAATGGGTCAGCTTGTTGCGCAGGAAGCATCAAGACGGTTAAATGTGCCCTTTGGTATTGTGGATTTGTCGTTGGCACCGACTCCTGCAGTTGGCGATAGTGTGGCATATATTTTAGAGGAGATGGGTCTTGAAAAATGTGGAACACACGGCACAACAGCTGCACTTGCTTTGCTCAATGATGCAGTAAAAAAAGGCGGAGTATTTGCCTCGTCTTATGTTGGAGGTCTTTCAGGAGCGTTCATTCCTGTAAGCGAGGATGCCGGAATGATAGATGCAGCAAGCGTAGGCGCACTTACATTGGAAAAGCTTGAGGCTATGACGTGTGTTTGCTCAGTGGGCCTTGATATGATAGTTGTTCCGGGCGATACAAGCGCATCTACAATATCGGCAATTATTGCAGATGAAGCCGCAATCGGAATGATAAATAATAAAACTACCGCTGTAAGACTTATCCCGGCACCGGGTAAAAAAGAAGGCGATGTAGTAGAGTTTGGCGGTTTGCTTGGTACTGGACCGGTTATGAAAGTAAATGGTTATTCCAGTGAAGAGTTTATAGCACGTGGTGGCAGAATACCGGCACCGATTCACAGCTTGAGAAATTAAGCAGATGGGGTTCAACTCTCGTGTGCTTAAGCAATAGGAGATTTGTAAAATGCAGTTAAATGTAAAAACGGGAACACAGGATTATAATATAGTAATTGAGAAAGGCGCTTTTTCAAATCTTTCTTCGCATATTTCTGATGTGGCTAAGGGTAAGCTTTTTGTTGTTACAGACGAAAATGTGGACAACCTGTATGGTAGTAAGATGAAGGAAAAGCTTTCATCATATTCCTTTGAATATATGGTTTTGCCGGCAGGAGAGAAGACCAAATGTCTTGAAACTCTTGGGCAGATCTATTCTGCACTTGCAGATGCCCGTATGTCCCGTTCTGATACTATTATAGCTTTTGGCGGTGGAGTGATAGGTGATATTACAGGTTTAGCCGCGGCTACATATTTAAGGGGCGTTAATTTCATAGGCATTCCTACTACACTGCTTGCCCAGGTTGATAGCAGTGTGGGCGGTAAAGTAGCTGTTGATTTGCCTCAGGGTAAAAATCTGGTTGGCAGCTTTTATCCGCCAAGAAAAGTAATTGTTGATACTGATTTTCTAAAGACCCTGCCAAAACGCGTGTTTAACGACGGTATGGCGGAGGTTATCAAATATGCGTGTATACGTGATAAAAAACTGTTTGACATACTTTGCGGCGATATTTGTGAACGTATGGATGAAATTGTTTATACCTGCCTTGATATAAAACGTCAAATCGTGGAAAATGACGAATATGATAAGGGCGAGCGTATGATACTGAATTTTGGACATACTTTCGGACACGCCGTTGAAAAAATGTATAATTACGAAACATATACACATGGAGAAGCTGTTGCAATAGGAATGAAACAGATTACCGAGTCAACCGAAAGAATCGGATACACTACGTCCGGCACTGGCGAAAAGCTTGTAAGATTACTGAAAAAATATGACTTGCTTTTTGATAAGTTTGCTTATGATGCAGATGAAGCGATGAATATAATGTGCCTTGATAAAAAGGGTAATGGTAACAGTATAAATTACATATTTATAAAAAACATCGGTGAATGTGAGATAGTAAGCAAAAGTAAGGATGACCGTTTTATAGTAGAGTAGGAGGATAGCAAGTGGATAGAAAGGTGACATTTTCAGGCAGTTTTGCAGATAATGCAGAGGTATTCATACCATCTTCCAAGTC
>JAZNZL010000099.1:0-3256 GCA_045594925.1 Clostridia bacterium | reverse complement strand
TATCAAAATTTCTTGTTTTGAAACTCTTCGACCTTAAACGCAGAGAAATTTAGTGCAATTTTAATGCGGAGGACGAAGTTAGGCTGGCGCCTTACGAGGACGACAAGTTAAAAGTGTGCAAATTTATTAAGTTTAAGGCATACGGGGTTCAACTCCCGTGTGCTTAAGCAGATGCGTTAATATCCAAACCCGTTTCGGGTGCGTGTTTTTACGCATCTGCTTAGCAACAGCGTGGCATTTATCTGCCACGCTCTGCTTTAAAATACATCTGTCAATTATTTGTTTTCGTCATCAACCACGGTGTAGTCACCATCGTATGTGCCGCCATTTCCCTGATTACCGCCCATATCAGGTCCTGCCTGCTGCGCTCCTTCAGGATTTGCCTGCTGATACATTTTAGTTGACACTTCATAGAATTTTTTCTGCAGTTCTTCCGTTGATGCTTTTATAGCTTCTACATCAGTTCCGTTAAGTGCTGCTTTTACTGCATCTATCTTTGCCTGAATCTCTGTTTTATCATTTTCTTCAAGCTTATCGCCAAGGTCTGCCATAGCCTTCTCACACTGATACACAAGTGAATCTGCTGTGTTTCTGGCATCTACGTTTTCTTTATTCTTTCTGTCTTCTTCGGCAAACTGCTCTGCTTCTTTAACAGCTTTCTCAATATCTTCCTCTGAAAGATTTGAGCTTGCTGTGATTGTGATATTCTGCTCGTTACCGGTTGCCATATCCTTTGCTGATACGTGAACGATACCGTTAGCATCTATATCAAATGTTACCTCTATCTGCGGTACTCCTCTCGGTGCAGGAGCTATGCCTGAAAGTGAAAATCTGCCCAGAGTTTTATTATATGCTGCCATCTCTCTTTCACCCTGAAGAACGTGGATATCAACACTGGTCTGGTTATCAGCAGCTGTTGAGAACACCTGACTCTTCTTTGTGGGAATAGTAGTATTTCTTTCGATAAGCTTTGTGCATACGCCGCCCATTGTTTCAATACCCAATGAAAGCGGTGTAACGTCTAAAAGAAGAAGGTCTTTAACATCGCCAGAAAGTACACCCGCCTGAATTGCTGCACCCATAGCTACACATTCATCGGGGTTAATTCCCTTATGGGGTTCCTGACCGATAAAGCGTTTAACAGCATCCTGTACTGCAGGGATTCTGGAAGAACCGCCGACGAGCAATACTTTACTGATTTCATTTGGCTGAAGGCCTGCATCTGAAAGAGCGCGTCTGGTGGGTTCCATTGTAGCTTCTACCAAATCCGCTGTGAGCTCATCAAACTTTGCCTTTGTAAGTGTGATATCAAGATGCTTAGGTCCTGTTGCATCAGCACTTATAAAGGGAAGATTGATATTTGATGTGGTAACACCTGAAAGCTCAATCTTTGCTTTTTCTGCAGCTTCTTTAAGTCTTTGAAGTGCCATTTTATCTGCACTTAAATCTATGCCGTTTTCTTTCTTAAACTCTTCTACAAGGTATTTGATGATTCTATCGTCAAAGTCATCACCGCCAAGACGGTTATTACCCGATGTTGCCAAAACCTCAAACACGCCATCACCAATCTCGAGAATTGATACATCGAATGTACCACCGCCAAGGTCATATACCATTATCTTCTGCTCGTTATCTTTATCCATACCGTATGCAAGTGCTGCCGCTGTGGGCTCGTTGATTATACGAAGAACCTCAAGACCTGCTACCTTACCGGCATCCTTTGTAGCCTGACGCTGTGCGTCACTGAAATATGCAGGTACAGTGATTACTGCCTGAGTTACTGTTTCACCAAGGTATGCTTCTGCATCTGATTTGAGCTTCTGCAAAATCATAGCTGAAATCTCCTGAGGTGTATAGTTTTTATCGTCTATTGCTACCTTTCTGTCTGTACCCATATCTCTTTTGATTGAGCTGATGGTTCTGTCAGGATTTGTGATTGCCTGTCTTTTCGCAACCTGACCTACAAGTCTTTCACCTGTCTTTGTAAATGCTACGACTGAAGGAGTTGTTCTTGCTCCCTCTGCATTCGCAATTACAACCGGTTCTCCGCCTTCCATTACGGACACGCAGGAGTTTGTTGTTCCTAAGTCAATACCAATAATTTTTGCCATAATTTTTCTATCCTTTCTATCCCGTTTTCAGGGTTTTTATACTTTTTTATTTATATCTTAATTTGCAACCTTTACCATAGCATAACGGATTACCTTATCCTTATAAGTATATCCTTTCTGGAACTCCTCTACAACGGTATTCTCCGCTGCTGACTCATCCTCTATATGCATTACAGCATTATGAAAATCAGGATTGAATTCCTCGCCAACGCTTACTATCTCTTTTACACCTATCTTTTCAAATATTTCCTTTGTCTGCTTATGGACAAGCTCAAAGCCTTTATAAAACTCATTTTCCTTATCAGCAAACGACAACAGTGCTCTCTCAATATTATCAAGTACCGGCAAAAGAAGTGCTACTGTATCGCCTACTGTATCTGTGTATATTTTTTCTTTTTCCTTTACAGTACGCTTTTTGAAATTATCGTACTCCGCCATTACCAGCAAAAGCTGATTCTTAAGCTGTTCTATCTCTTTTTCTTTTACATCATCCTGTGCCATCTCTTCTGCTACAGTCTGCTCTGCCGCAGTTTCCTTTATCTCCTCTGCTGCTTCGTTTTTCTTATTTGTTTTTTTCTTTTCTGCCATTATTGCAAGTCACTCCTATTTATATATTCATCTATACACTGTGCCAAAAATCTTAAGGTTGATACTACCTTTGCATATTCCATTCTGGTAGGGCCTACTATAGCAAGCTTACCCTTAACGTTATTACCCACATTATAATTAAGAGATACTGCACTTAAATCGTGCTGGGCAAGCACCGGATTCTCTTTACTTATTGTTACGCTGATATTATTATCTCCTGTGCCCGATATCTCCTCTATAAGCTCATTATTATCATCTTGACACTTATCAATTAAAGCAATAGCCCTTTCAACATTCTCATTATTCTCAATAACTTCGTTATTAACATCTAAATTTTCCATTATCCAAATCCCTCCATAAATACAAATCTATCTTATCATATTAATTAAATATCTAAAAAATATATTGTATAAATTGACACATACTTTATCATTAAACTCCAATTTTTGTCAAAATACTACACAAACTCCAATTTATAGACACCAATTACTTACCAACACAAAATCTACTAAATAATTCATCTAGTAATTCTTCAGAGTAACTTTCACCTATGATTT
>JAZNZL010000098.1:0-4139 GCA_045594925.1 Clostridia bacterium | reverse complement strand
TTTTTTTATATTTTCTTGAAAAAACTTTAACTTTCGTGTATTATATGTTTGTCAGTTATAATCGAAAGGTGTAATGGTTATGAATAACAAACAGCTTGAATATGCAATTGAGCTTTCTAAATCTTTAAATTTCTCTTATGTTGCAAAAAAACTTGGAATCTCACAGCCTGCTTTAAGCAAACAGATATCAGCCCTGGAAAAAAAACTTGGCGTTTTGTTATTTGACCGCAGCAAAACCCCTATTGAAATTACAGCTGCCGGAAAATACTTTTTTGAGCAAGCACAGGAGCTATTATACAGCGAACAGCAGCTTTATCGTTCTATGGAGAATTTCAGCAGCGGCAAACAAGGACAGCTTATTATAGGCGCATCACCATTTCGCGCTATGTATTTATTACCTCCTATATGCAAAGAAATCAAGAAAAAATTTCCCGGAGTAAATATAATTGTGAAGGACTACGGCAGTGACATCCTTCGACGCAAGGCAACAGAAGGGAAATATGATTTTGTCATAGTAAATATGCCGGTAGATGAATCAGTTTTTGATGTCTTCCCTATTGAGCAAGATACAATTGTGCTTGCTGTTCCGGAATCTATGCTGCATTTGATAGATAATTTACCAGATGGACAAATGCCTGAAATTGATTTTAAGTCCTGCAAAAATCTACCTTTTATAGTTGTAGATAAAAAACTGGAGATGTGGCATATCTTCAAAAAAATATGCGCTTCATCAAGCCTTTATCCCAAAATCACAATGGAGGTAGTCGGGCTTACTACTGCCTGGTCTATGACGCAAGCAGGTATAGGCGCTACCTTACTGCCATTACAATTTATACAAGGTATTAACACAAACAGTTCCACAAGGCTATTTATACCCAAAGGTGGCGCAAATGTCCGCCAACCCGCAATAATTATGAAACGAGGACAATATGTTTCTCCTTACGCCAAATACGCCATTGATTTATTATCAACACGGAAAACTGTTCTATAAAAATAATAAAAATCAAATATAAATTAAACATTTATTCTAAACTAAAAACAGACAGAGTAATCTGTCTGTTTTTAGTTTATTTATCTACAAATTCAAATTTTAAATGATGTATCTTCTCTTCATTCGGCTTTAAAAACTTTAAAATTCCTTTTTCGCGCATTACGTCACGTCCGTCAGGCAGGCAGTTTCCGGGTTCCAGCCCAAGCACATATTCATACTCCCCCATCATCTTCCACTGTGTGAAATATTCAAGCTCGCAAGTGTCATAGGTTAAATTTAAGCCTTTATTTATATCTTTATTGAATATTGAAACAGTGGGCTTACCTGAAAGTGTATGATAATAACATTTTTCAACATAGCCGTTCTGTGGTTTTTCTACCTTAAGACAATCCTCTATACCTTCTGCTGCATGTGCATCCCTCGGTGACACATCAGTTGAAGGAATTGTCACAACAGAGTTCTCACTAAGCAATGGATATCCCATATTACAGTGGTACAGCATCTGGAAAGGGGTTTCGGATGAACCAATGTTTTTAATTTTATCCGTCATATATATCACATTTTCATCTATAGGACACACGTACTTTCTTTCAAGAACAAGGTGATGAGCAAACATCCGAGCATCACGAACGGTTAGAGTTATATGTATCTCATTATTTTCTATACAATAAGAAAAATTATCGCAAGGGGTATTGGATATGGTGCCGTGAAGCGGAAGCTCTTCGCCGTTATCAATACAAGGCGAACCTACTGTGGTAAGCCCACATGTGGTGAAAAATCCAGCAGTAAAAGACTTTAAAAATCCTGCTCCCTTATCATCATAGTATTTTGGAGAAACATATCCACAGGGAGCAAAATATCCATAATTATCGCCTTTCAAAGAGAGTCTGGATATATCTCCGCATCTGTCAAGGGATACATCAAACACCAAACCTCTATTATTTCTTACGTGAAGAATACGCATACCATCGCCCTTACCCCCGCGCAGACACATCTCCTCTACTCCGTAAAGCTGGAGTGAATTACCTATATACTTATCCATATTTTATCTCCTTACAAACTATTTTCAAGAAAGAGTAACACCAACGAACAAAAATCCCCGTTCAACAGAACGGGGATTTTAAAGCGGAAGACGAGATTCGAACTCGCGACGTTCACCTTGGCAAGGTGACGCTCTACCACTGAGCCACTCCCGCAAATCTTTTACTTTATGTAGTATAACAGACACTTATCATTTTGTCAATAGTTTTCTGCAAAAAAGTTTTAAAAAAGCTGACGGTTTAAAAACCGTCAGCTTTTTATCATCATCAAAGACCATTAGGATTATTTACGGTGAAATTCCACGATGATGCACACATCTCTTCAATTCCTCTGGTTGCTTCCCAGCCAAGCTCTCTCTTGGATTTTTCCGGATCAGCATAGCACTCTGCTATATCACCGGGTCTGCGGGGTGCAATTTCATATTTAATCTCTTTACCGCAGGCTTTCTCATATGCTTTTACTATTTCAAGAACGCTATAGCCGTTTCCTGTACCAAGATTATATGCATCAACACCTGTTGTGCTCATTATTTTCTCGAGCGCCTTAAGATGACCAAGGCTTAAATCTACTACGTGGATAAAGTCACGGACACCGGTGCCGTCTTTTGTATTATAATCGTTACCAAAAACGTTAAGATGATCAAGCTTTCCTGCTGCAACCTGTGCAACATAAGGAACAAGGTTATTGGGAATTCCGTTGGGGTCCTCACCTATAAGTCCGCTCTTATGCGCTCCGATAGGATTAAAGTATCTCAACAACGCTATACTCCACTCGTTATCAGACACATACAAATCTCTTAAAATTCTCTCTATCATAAGCTTTGTACTGCCATAAGGGTTTGTGGTAGACAGCGGAAAATCTTCTCTTATCGGCACAGATTTGGGATTACCGTACACAGTTGCAGATGACGAGAATACTATCTTCTTACATCCGTATTTTCTCATTACATCACAAAGTACAAGTGTGCTGACAATATTATTATGATAGTATTCTATAGGCATAGCCACTGACTCACCTACTGCTTTTAATCCTGCAAAGTGGATTACTGCATCAATCTTATTCTCTGCAAAGATTTTCTCCACTGCTGCTTTATCAACCAGGTCAGCCTCATAAAACTTAAAATCTTTACCGGTTATCTTTCTGATTCTATTAAGTGATTCCGGTTTTGAATTGCAGAAATTATCTACAATTACTATGTCATACCCCGCATCCAAAAGCTCAACGCTTGTATGACTTCCTATGAATCCCGCTCCGCCTGTAACTAATATCATTTATATCACTCCTATTTTAATATTTTCAGTTTATTTCTATGCCGTGATAGAATTTATATTGACTTTTTGGTGCCAGCGTCTTGATAAAACGCTTTTCACTGAGTTCATATCCATCACCCTCAAAAGGACAGAATCCGTCCCAGGGTTCTATACACAAATACTTACCGCCGGGTACTTTCCAGAATCCGAGATTATCACAATTAAAATACACTTTTACGTACTTTTCTCCGTTAGTGCTCTTCAGTGTAACATAATCAGATTTTATATCAAGGAAGAATATTCCGTCTTTTTCAAAAAGCGAATCATCAAGCTCCAGTCTATCTTTCTCACCAAGGTCAACTGTTTCTCCTTCAAACACGGGTCTATCAAGCAGCATTCGCACAAGTTTCTCTTTCTTTTCAAACTCTATATAGTATTTATCTATATCTCCGCCATTGAAAAGCGAATATCCCTCGTGTGAACCTGTATTAAAATACATATCCTCAGTTTCCGATGTGTTTTCTACTATAAAATCTACATCCAGTTTATTTCCGTTAAGCTTAAAAGATACACAAAAATCAAAATCAAATGGATATACTGCTCTGGTTTCATCTGTCTGTTCTAAACGCATAAGAACAGCATCATCTTCTTTCTCAACAACCGAAAACTCACTGCGTCTTGCAAAGCCGTGCTGTTTAAAGCTATATGTTCTGCCTCTATAGGTATATTTATCATCAAGAAGCGAACTCACCATAGGAAACAATATGGGCGCTGTGTCTTCCCAATACTCGGGATTACCCTCCCACATATACTCACAGCCGTCTTTTACGATGCTTTTGATTTCAGCTCCTAATGAT
>JAZNZL010000097.1:0-11340 GCA_045594925.1 Clostridia bacterium | reverse complement strand
GGTTCGGCGACTTCATAGGTTCCTGCCTGGTTGCACCGTCTGCCCGTTTGGGCAGTGTAAGCTCCGGTGACCGTTCCCATATGGTCGTAACATTTACCACCGACGATAGCGGTACGCTCACGCCCAGCCACACCTACGCAGAAATCACGGAATGGGTGAACAATGGCGGTTCTGTTGCTTTGACGAACGGAAACACATGGTACAACCTGGCTTTTATCAATAAATCGCAGGTATGGTTTGAGCGCACCATTGTAACAGCCGCCAGTTCCTCGTATACACGATATATCATTACCAGCCTGGGGTATATGGACATAATCGAGTCTGACTCCAAAAACATCAATGTAACCGCCACGCACGCAGACAGCATCTTAATAGATTTATCCATTTTATAACTCCTTTCATTTTTAATTTTTATAAAATAAAAACCGTATGAGATAATTATTTCCCATACGGTTATTCTTTATTATTTGCTCATTGATTATTCACTCAAATTTATCTTCTATATCTGTAAGCTCTTCCATATTTTCCAGGTCCAGCTTATCATAGTTAAAATCTATAGCCTTTATAACCTGAAGATACATTAAGCTGGTATGCTCTTTGAAATTTTTTACTATTTTTTTGGCTCTGTCCTTATCGCCTACGTACATCTCAAATTTTAAAAGCGGAACCTTATCTTCTGTTATTTCAGCTTTTACCAGATACTCGTCCTCATTTATGGGCACAATAGATGCGTCAAGCTTATTGCCGCTTAAAACCTCACTGTTTATACTGTCTATCTCATTCTGCATCCTTATACGCACGCTGCGCAGTATCCTCTCACCGAAAAACCCTAAGGTCTCGCTGCCCTGCTGTGTCAGCGAAAACACCGTCTGCCCGTCATAGTGGAGCTCTTCCACATTACCGCTTTCAATAAGGTCTGAAATCGGCACCGTAAGCAAGCAGTAGCTCACATCCGCAGCGGCGCTTAAAACGTGAAATATTCTGGAATAGGTAGCACTAACCTTAAGCTTGCCTATGGCATAAAGCACCATAAGCTTTATATCTTCATCGTTTTCTGCAGGTCTGTACTTTAACGGTTCCATCAGCGTTCTCCTAACGTATAAAATAAAAGCGTGACTCCCAATCAAGCCACGCTAAAATCTTAGATTATTCTGTAATATATGGCTTTAATTCCCCTAAAATCTTTTCAGCGTCCTCAGAGTGGATTTCTACCTTGATAGCCTTTGACAAATCCAGACTGAATATGCCCATAATGGATTTTGCATCAACTACATATCTGCCTGATACAAGGTCGATATCAAAATCATACTTGCTTACGATGTTTACAAAATTCTTCACGTCGTTAATCGAGCCGAGCAATACATTTACTGTTACCATTTCAAAATCCTCCTTAAAAATATATTACGTCTACATTTTACACCTTTTAATAAAAAAAGTCAATTTGTTTGTATTGAAAATTTTTTTGTTTTATGTATAATTATATTATGTATTATTACTGATAATTATATTGGAGTTTTTTATGAATAAAACAATTTCTTTTCACACACTGGGCTGTAAAGTTAATCAATACGAAACAGAAGCCATGACCGAGCTTTTTGTAAAAGCCGGTTTTACTGTTGTGCCATTTGACAGCGTGTGTGATGTTTATGTTATAAACACCTGCACCGTAACAGGCACGGGCGATAAAAAATCACGGCAGATGATCCGCAGAGCTAAAGCCTTAAACCCCGATGCCGTTGTGGCGGTTGCCGGCTGTTACAGTCAGGTTGCACCTGATGAGATTAAAAAAACAGGCGCCGATGTTATTATCGGTAACGAAAACAAAAACAAAATCGTAGAGCTGGTAGAAGACGCTCTCAGCGGAAAGCATACCACAATGGTAGGCGATATATTAAAGGTGCGCACCTTTGAGGATATGCAGATAAACTCATTCAGCGAAAAGACACGTGCTTTTGTGAAAATCGAAGACGGCTGCAATTCCTTTTGCACATATTGTATTATCCCCTACGCCAGAGGTCCTGTGCGCAGCAGACCGCTTGAAAGCATAGTTGACGAGGTAAAAGCCCTTGCGCAAAACGGCTTCAGTGAGGTTGTACTCACGGGTATACACATAGGCTCTTACGGTCTTGATATAAAAGATAAAACACTTAATCTGGGTGATGTTATAAAGGCGGTTCATCAGGTTGACGGAATTGAAAGAATACGTTTAGGCTCACTTGAACCGAGAATTCTCACAGAGGATTTTATCAAAATGCTGTCAGAGCTTCCTAAGGTGTGCAACCATTTTCATATATCGCTGCAAAGTGGCTGTGACGACACTCTTGCACGTTTGAACAGAAAGTATAATACATGGGATTGTAAAACAGTGGTTGAAAACATACGTAAATACATCCCCGAAACCGCAATCACTACTGATATTATGGTGGGCTTCCCCGGTGAAACAGATGAGGAATTTGAAAAATCCGTTGAGTTTTTAAATGATATTTGCTTTGCAGAATCCCACGTGTTTGCATATTCAAACAGAAAAGGCACCAAAGCCGATAAGCTTCCCAATCAGGTGACAAAAGAAATCAAAAACAAACGCGCCGCAATTATGGCTGCAGCTGCCGACCGGTACAGACAAAGCTTTCTTTCAAATTTTGTAGGCAGAACTGTTTCCGTGCTTTTTGAACGTGAAATAGCAGATGGCATCTACGAGGGACACACATCTAACTATATAACCGTTCACGCAAAATCTGAAAATGATTTATCCCACACCTACGCAGATGTTACTATAGATGATATTCAAGACGGCATAGCAAACGGAACAATATAAAAAGCAACGGAGAAGAATTCAAAAAAACGCTAAAACCAAAGCCATTGGTCTTTAATGAACCGATGGCTTTTTCATACCCTATATAATTTCAACTTCAGCTTCATATCATCAATTGTTTTATCTTCTCCGCAGATTGCCTCTGCAAGTGGTACGGGGATTTTTCGGCTGCTTTTATCGGTAAGCACTATCCCGCTGAAATTTGCCATATCAATTTTTATGCTCTGGTTTCCGCCGATGCCGTCGCACATTACGGCGGTGCCCTTTTCGTATTCGCCGAAATCAAGGGCAAGACCGGTTTCCTCCATTATATACTCTGCAATCCTTTCTTTATCAGCATCTTCACTGCACAGGCTTACAAACCTGAATCTTTTTGATGCTTCTTTAATTACTTCTGCTGTTTGATTATCTGCCTTTTGTGCATACACAGTACAGGCGCTTACATTCATATCATACTTTGACGCACGGGCTAAAAGAGACGGCAACAGCTTTTTTATAAAATATTTGCCGTTACATATTTTTATACCTTTTTCAAATAGTACATTTTCGGCAAATTCAGGGATTGCGCCATCTATTACGGCTCTGTCTATATCACATCTTTCAAGCGCCTTTTTAAGCTGATGCTTACCCTTTCTTTTAACCTTTATGAAAAAAATCTCTTCACCGCAGAGATTGTCTTTTGAAAGTCTTTCCTTGTGCCACTTATCTGCGTATGATACAACAGCTATATTACCCATTTTTTCACCTCATACCAATAATATTTATATGAGTTTAAAATTATGTGCTTAAAAATTACAAATAGCTATTGACTTTAGCGCTTTAAAGTGGTAAAATGTGAAAGTAATTTGAGTAAAGGAGTAAAAAATATGAATAAAATCCGGACTCCCGAAATGGACAGATTGTTTCAGACTATTATGAATTTTAAATCTATGGAAGAGTGTGTTTCGTTTTTTGAGGATATATGCACTATAAAGGAAATTCAGGATATGTCGCAAAGGCTTGAGGTGGCAAGATTGCTTAATAAAAATATCAGCTATACAGAAATCTCTAAAGCAACAGGCGCTTCCACCGCTACCATAAGCCGTGTAAACAAATGCCTTATATACGGCAGTGACGGCTATAAGCAGGCTCTTTTGAAAATGGAGGAAGATATCTGATGATTTTAAACGATGCGGTTCTTTCTAAGGACGAAAAGGCCATATTCTCGCTCCGCAGTCTTTATACAAGCTACGGATATCGTAAATACAGAATGAGCAAGTTTGAGGAATATAACTTTTACGTGCGCAATAAAGGTTTTCTTATTTCGGATAATATCATTACCTTTACCGATTCAGACGGTAAGCTGATGGCACTGAAGCCTGACGTTACGTTGTCTATCATCAAAAACAGCTCTGCTGATGGCGGTGTGCAGAGAGTTTTTTATAACGAAAACGTGTATCGCGCTTCCGGAGATATGAAAGATATAAAGGAAATTATGCAGACAGGTCTTGAATGTGTGGGTAACATTGATGACTACTGTATATGCGAGGTTGTGTATCTGGCGGCAAAGAGCCTTGAATGTATATCAGTCGATTATGCGCTTGACATCTCGCATATGGGAATAATCTCCGAGGCTATGGATTTTGCAGAAATAACTGAAGAAAACAGAACACGCCTGCTTCGGGCCTTTGGCGAAAAAAATCTTGAGGCTGTTGAAAGCATCTGCCAAGACGACAAGGTTACTGAAAAAGGCACAGAGCTTTTGAAAAGCCTTGTTTCTCTTTACGGCAAAGCAGAGGATGTTCTGCCGAGGCTTAAGAGCTTGTCTGTAAGCAAGGCATTTGACAGTGCTGTAAATCAGCTGCAGACCATTGCCGATATTTTAAAGGATAAGGGCTGCGGCGAAAAGGTGTGTATTGATTTTTCCGTTGTAAATAATATGAAATACTACAGCGGCGTAGCGTTTAAGGGATTTATAAACGGCATCCACGGTGGAGTGCTTTCCGGCGGGCAGTATGATAAGCTTATGGAGAAAATGGGCAAAAAATCGGGTGCTATAGGCTTTGCCGTATACCTTGATATGCTTGCCTGGTTAGATGATGAAGGAAAAGGCTTTGATACAGATATACTTTTGCTTTACAGTCCTGATGAAGATGCGAAAACAATAAGCGAAGCAGTCGGGGAGCTTTCAGAAAATGGTGAACGGGTAACAGCCGTGCAGTCCGTTCCCGAAAAGATGTGTTACAGAAAGCTTTTAAAGCTTGAGAAAGGCAGGGTGACAACCGTTGAAGAAAATGCTTAATGTTGCACTGCCAAAGGGCAGACTTGGTGAAAAGGTTTATTCAATGTTTGAAAAAGCGGGATTCGAGTGTCCGTCAATTAAAGAGAATAACCGTAAGCTGATTTTTGAAAATGAACAAAACTGCATCAGGTACTTCTGGGTTAAGCCGTCTGATGTTGCCATATACGTAGAACGCGGTGCGGCTGATATGGGTGTAGCGGGCAAGGATATCCTTTTGGAATACGAGCCTGATATTTATGAGCTTTTAGACCTTCGCATAGGCAAGTGCTCAATGGCTGTGGCAGGCAAGGCTGACTTCCGTGACCCTGAGCACAGACCCCTGCGCGTTGCCACAAAGTTTACCAATATTGCAAAAAACTATTATAAGTCAATAGGCAGAGAGATAGACATCATCCACCTTAACGGCTCCATTGAGATTGCGCCCATACTGGGGCTTTCCGATGTTATTGTTGATATTGTGGAAACCGGCACAACCCTTAAGGAGAACAACCTTCAGGTGCTTGAGAAAATAGTTCCTATCAGTGCAAGGCTTATTGCCAACAAGGCAAGCTTTAAATTCAAAAACCAACAAATTGAAAAAATACTCAAAAGTATGAAAGAGCAAGTAGGTGCAAAAAATGATTAAAATTTTAAAGTACGGTCAGGTGAGCAACGACGAAATCTTTGCAAGGGCAGTTCCTGAAACAGACGTTGCGCAAATAGTGTCCGACATAATTTCTGATGTGGTTGCCCGCGGCGATGAAGCGCTTTATGAATATTGTAAAAAGTTTGACGGTGCTGAGCTGTCTTGTTTAGAGGTTAGCAGAGAAGAGCTTGATGAAGCAATAAGTACTGTCGAGAGCGAATTTATAGATGTACTTAAAAAAGCCGCTGCAAACATTACAAAGTTTCACAGCAGACAGGTACGCAATGGTTTTATTATAAATGACGAAAAGGGTATAGTTACAGGACAAAAGGTTATTCCTGTTGACAAGGCAGGTCTTTACGTTCCCGGCGGAACGGCGGCGTATCCTTCAAGCGTTTTGATGAACGCAATACCGGCAAAGATTGCAGGCTGTCCTCAGGTGGTTATGGTAACACCCCCCGGCAAAGACGGTAAAATCAATCCGGCAATTCTTGCAGCTGCATCTGTTGCAGGTGTTGACAAGATATTCAAAATCGGCGGTGCACAAGCTATAGCCGCACTTGCATACGGTACAGAATCAGTACCTAAAGTAGATAAGATTGTAGGTCCCGGAAACGCCTTTGTTGCGGAAGCCAAGAAACAGGTATTCGGTCAGGTTTCAATCGATATGATAGCAGGCCCCAGCGAAATACTTGTTGTAGCTGATGTCAAAAGCAATCCTGCTTATGTTGCGGCAGACCTTCTTTCACAGGCAGAGCACGATAGGCTTGCAAGTGCAGTTTTAGTTACAGATTGTTCAAAACTTGCAGAGGCGGTGTCTGCAGAGCTTGAAAAACAGATTCCGTTGCTTGAAAGAGCAGAAATCGCCCGGGCATCTATTGACAATAACGGAAAGATAATTGTAGCAGACAGCTTAGCCGTTGCCATTGACATTGCAAACGAGATTGCGCCGGAGCATTTGGAGCTTTGTGTGGATAACCCCTTTGACTACCTTGACAGTATCCGTCACGCAGGGTCAATCTTTATGGGCAGAAGCTGTCCGGAAGCGTTGGGTGATTACCTTTCTGGCGCAAACCACACCCTGCCCACAAGCGGTACGGCAAAGTTTTCATCGCCTTTATCTGTAGACGATTTTGTTAAGAAAACCCAATACACATATTATACAAAGGATGCTCTTTCCCGTGTGGCAAGTGATATTGACCTTTTCGCGAGAAAAGAGGGACTTACCGCCCACGCAAAGAGCGCCACAATAAGATTTGAAAAATGATAAGGAACACAAGGATATGAGCAGATTTTTAAGCTCAAGGCTTAAAGGCCTTGAACCGTATACTCCCGGTGAACAGCCGAAGATAGATAATTTAATAAAGCTTAACACAAACGAATCCCCATTCCCGCCGTCGCCAAAGGCTGTGGAGGCAGCGGCAGAGGCAGCTCAAAGACTGCAGCTGTATCCGGATCCGGAATGTAGCGCTTTAACAAAGGCGTTAGCCGAAAGACTTGGTGTTGCGTCGGATGAGGTGCTGCTTACAAACGGCTCTGACGAAATACTTAACTTTGCCTTTATGGCGTTTTGTGACAGCGAAAAGGGTGCGGCATTTCCTGATATAACATACGGCTTTTATAAGGTGTTCGCCGAGCTTTACAGCATACCATACACTGAGATTCCGCTGAATGAGGATTTGAAAATAAACCTTTCAGCGTACAGTGGTATAAACAAAACCATATTTATAGCAAATCCAAATGCACCCACAGGTATATATATAGAGCCTGAAGAGATTGAGCAGGTTATAATATCAAATCCTGACAGTGTAGTAGTTGTTGACGAGGCTTATGTGGACTTTGGAAGCCGCAGCTGTATACCGCTTATAAAAAAGTATAACAATCTTTTGGTTACCCAGACATTTTCCAAGTCACGTTCAATGGCGGGGGCTAGGTTGGGCTATGGAGTAGGCTGCAAGGAGCTTATAGCTGACCTTAACGCAATAAAATACTCCACTAACCCCTATAACATAAACTCACTTACTATGGCAGCAGGAATAGGCTCGGTTTCGGATAATAACTATTTTGAAAGCAACTGCAGATATATATGTGAAGCCCGTGAATACACAAAAGCTGCTCTTTCTGCTCTGGGCTTTGAAATGACAGATTCCAAATCCAATTTTATTTTTGTCAGACACAAAGCCTTAAGCGGAGAGTATATATACAGCCAGCTTCGTAAAAGAAGTATACTGGTACGTCATTTTTCAAAAGAGCGTATATGTGATTACAACCGTATAACCATAGGCTCAATGGAGCAGATGGATATTCTGATAAATGCCCTTAAAGAGATATTAAAGGAGGCAGACCTATGAGAAAGGTTATAAAAACAAGAGAAACTGCAGAAACAAAAATCAGCTTGGAGCTTAATCTTGACGGTAAAGGCGAAAGCAAAATAAACAGTGGTTGCGGATTTTTGGACCATATGCTTACACTTTTTGCAAAGCACGCAAGATTTGACCTTAACCTTGAATGTAAGGGAGATACCATTGTGGATTACCACCACACAGTTGAGGATATCGGTATAACTTTGGGTGCAGCGTTTAAAGAAGCCGTTGGTGACAAAAAGGGTATATGCCGTTATGGTAATATGATTCTGCCTATGGACGAAGCCCTTATTCTTTCGGCTGTGGATTTGTCCGGCAGAAGCTATCTTAAATACAGCGTAAACTCATTAAGCCCTAAGGTGGGCGATTTTGATACAGAGCTTGCGGAGGAGTTCTGGCTTGGCTTTGTACGTAATGCAGAGTGCACGCTCCATATCAGTCAGCTGTCCGGAGCTAATACTCACCACATAATTGAAGCAACATTCAAATCCGTTGCGAGAAGTCTGCGCAATGCAGTTGCCATTGACAAAGATGCGGCTGATGAAATCCCCTCTACGAAAGGTGTACTTTAATGATAGCAATAGTTGACTACGGAGTGGGAAACCTGTTTTCCCTTAAAAGCTCATTTGGCGCAATAGGCGCTGATACGGTTATAACAAGCGATGAAGCACTGATAAGAAAAGCAGATAAAATTATACTTCCCGGTGTGGGCGCATTTGAAGATGCAGCACGAAAGCTCAGGGAATCCGGACTTGATAAGGTTATAACAGAGCAGGCTGCGGAGGGTAAGCCGATTATGGGAATATGCCTTGGTATGCAGCTGCTGTTTGAAAAAAGCTTTGAATATGGCGAGCACAAGGGTTTAGGTCTTATAAAAGGCGAAATCCGTCCTATTACAGATGTTATACCCGCTGACCTTAAGGTTCCGCATATAGGCTGGAATCAGCTTAATTTCGGCAAGGAAAGACATTATATATTTAAAAACCTTAAAGAAGGGGACTGCGCATATTTTGTTCACTCATTTTATGCCACCAACTGCGATGAAGCAGTAATTGCAACCGCCGAGTACGGCGTGCCACTTACTGCGGCTGTGGCAAAGGATAATGTGTGCGGATGCCAGTTTCACCCTGAAAAGAGTGGTAGTGTGGGGCTTTCTATTTTAAAGGCATTCTGTGACGGGGAGGTAGAATAATATGATAATCTTTCCGGCGATAGATTTATACGAGGGTAAGGTAGTGCGTTTGCTTCGGGGAGAATACGACAAAATGACAGTATACTCTGAAAACCCCATAGAGATTGCTTATGATTTTGCATCAAAGGGCGCAACTCATATACATATGGTTGACCTTGAGGGTGCAAAGTCAGGAGAAACACCAAATATTGATGTTGTTAAGCAGATTGCCCGCCAAACAGACCTTTTCACTGAAATAGGCGGCGGAATCCGCAGTATGGCGGTTGTGGAAAGGTATATTGAGTCAGGTGTTGACCGTGTGATACTTGGTACTGCGGCAGTTGAGGACAGAGCGTTTTTGACGGAAGCTGTTAAAAAATACGGCGAAAAAATTGCAGTTGGTGCTGACATCAAGGACGGCTTTGTTGCCATAAAGGGCTGGACGGAGAAATCTGATATAAGCTGTTTTGATTTTTGTCAGCAGATGCAGGAGATTGGCGTGAAGACCTTAATATGTACCGACATCTCCAAAGACGGTGCTATGCAGGGAACAAACCGTAGGCTTTATAAGGAACTTTCGGAAAAGTTCAGTATGCAGATTGTAGCATCGGGAGGAGTATCATCAATCGATGATGTTAAGGCGCTTGCGGATATGGATATCTATGGAGCAATCATTGGCAAGGCTTACTATATAGGTGCAATTTCACTTGAAGAAGCAATCGAGGTGGCAAAATGATAACTAAACGTATTATCCCTTGTCTTGATGTAAGGGCGGGCAGAGTTGTAAAGGGCGTTAATTTTGAAGGTGTATCAGACGTTTCATCGCCTATTGAGCTTGCACGTTACTACAGCGAAAGCGGAGCCGACGAGCTTGTGTTTTACGATATTACAGCATCCTTTGAGGAGAGAAAGCTTTTTACTGATATTTTAAAAGAGGTTGCAAGCAATATTTTTATTCCCCTTACCGTTGGCGGTGGTATAAATACCATAGAGGATTTTGACAGAGTGTTAAAAGTCGGCGCCGACAAGGTAAGCGTAAACTCCGGCGCCATAAAAAATCCTTTGCTTATTGAGGAGGCTGCAAAGCTTTACGGCGACCAGTGTGTAGTGATTTCTGCAGACGTTAAAAGAGTAGACGGTAAATTCACCGTGTTTTCAAAAGGCGGCAGAGAGAATACCGGTATGGAGGCTGTGGAGTGGATCAAAAAATGCGTAGGTCTGGGGGCAGGCGAGGTTGTGCTCAATTCCATAGATACCGACGGAGTCAAGGGCGGCTTTGACCTTGAAATGCTCTCCGCTGTATGTGATGCTGTTTCTGTTCCTGTTATAGCATCCGGCGGTGCAGGCGGTATTGGTGATTTTGTTACACTGTTTAAAGAGCTGCCCAAGGTTGATGCAGGTCTTGCAGCATCCATATTTCATTTCGGTCAGGTGACAATACCGGATTTAAAAAATGAACTGAAATCCAACGGTATCCCCGTAAGACTTTGATTTTTGGTAAAGAGGTGTTTTTATGATAAATATTGACAAGCTTAAATTTGACGAAAAGGGTTTAATACCTGCTATTGTGGTGGATGCCGTTTCTAAAAAGGTGCTCACTCTTGCGTATATGAGTAAGGAAAGCCTTGAGATTTCTATGGAGAAAGGACTCACCTGCTTTTTCAGCCGTTCACGACAGGAGCTGTGGCTTAAAGGCGAAACCAGCGGTAACTATCAGCATATAGTATCAATCACCGCCGACTGTGACGGTGACGCGCTGGTGGTTGAAGTGGAAAAAGAAGGTCCCGCCTGCCACAAGGGTACGGATTCCTGCTTTACAGATACCATCTGGGAAAGCGATACACTTTCTTCCTTCTCGCTTGAAGGGCTTATGGAGCTTTTAAAAGGCAGAAAGGAAGAGAAAAAGGAAGGCTCATACACTACATATCTTTTTGAAAAGGGTCTTGATAAAATCCTTAAAAAAATCGGCGAGGAATGTACAGAGGTAATAATAGCGGCAAAAGCAGAGGATAAAGCGGAAACAATTTACGAAATAGCAGACCTCTGCTATCATACAATGGTGCTTATGCTCCAAAACGGCATCACACT
>JAZNZL010000096.1:0-6403 GCA_045594925.1 Clostridia bacterium | reverse complement strand
TGAAAAAGGCATCCGCGGCAGCTTCGGTCTTGGCGGAATTACCGGTTATATGGTTGATATGCTCCGCGCAGGCTGCTTTGAAAGTCTTTTGGATGTTCAGTGCTTTGACTTGACAGCGGTAGAGTCTATCCGCGATGATGTGCGCCATCAGGAGATTTCATCTATGCAGTACGCATCACCGGCAAGCCGCAGTGCAGCGGTAGACAGCCTTGATGTTGTGATTCTGGGCGCTACTGAAATAGACACAGACTTTAACGTAAACGTTCATACAGACTCAAACGGCTATATAATGGGCGGCTCAGGCGGTCATAGTGACACAGCGGCAGGCTCAAAGCTTTCAATGATAATAGCACCTATGTTCCGTGCCCGTCTGCCAATCGTTACCGATAAAGTAACCTGTGTTTCCACACCGGGCAAGGATATTGACGTGCTTGTTACTCAGCCAGGAATAGCTGTAAACCCGAAGAATCAGGAGCTTAAAGGCAGATTAGTCGAAGCAGGACTGCCTGTAGTTGATATAACTGAGCTTAAGGAAAAAACTGAAAAGATAACCGGCAAGCCTGAAAAGCTTCCTAAAGGCGACAGGGTGGTTGCAGAGGTTATAAGCAGAGACGGCGGAGTTCAGGACAGAATATATAACGTAGTTGAAAAGTAATGGAGGCGACTGTAAATGCGTGAGATAAAGGCTGGTCTTATTACAGAAACTGTAAAAAGACTGTGTATAGATGCAAATTGTCACTTGAGTCAGGACTTGAAAACCTGTATAAGTGATTTCCATAAAAACGAGCCCTGGCCTCAGGCGAAGGAAATTCTTGAGCGTATCATAGAAAACTATGAGATAGCCGATGAAAAGAATCAGCCTGTATGTCAGGATACAGGTGTTGCCTGTGTGTTTTTAAAGATAGGTCAGGATGTGCATATTGACGGCGATATTACCGATGCTGTTAATGAGGGTGTGCGTCAGGGCTATAGTGAGGGCTATCTGCGTAAGAGTGTAGTGCGTGACCCTCTTGACAGAGTAAATACAGGTGATAATACTCCCGCTATGCTCTATATTGAGCTTGTGCCTGGCGATAAGCTTGAAATCACCGTAGCACCCAAGGGCTTCGGCAGTGAGAATATGAGTAAGATTGCAATGCTCAGACCCTCTGACGGACTTGAGGGAGTGAAGGCGTTTGTAGTTAAAACCGTAGAAGAGGCAGGCCCTAACCCTTGTCCGCCTATAGTTGTGGGCGTAGGTATCGGCGGCACATTTGATAAGGCGGCGTACCTTGCAAAGAAAGCGCTTCTCCGTGAGGTTGATAAACGAAATGACGATCCCTTCTACGCAAAGCTTGAGGAGGATTTGCTTCAGGAGATAAACGCACTTGGTATAGGACCTCAGGGCTTTGGTGGTAAGACCACTGCTTTGGCGGTGAATATCGAAAAATTCCCCACACACATAGCAGGTCTGCCGGTGGCTGTTAATATCAACTGCCACGTTACCAGACATAAAACGGAGGTGCTTTGATATGTCTATTTCAATAAAAACACCGTTAACCAGAGAGGATGCACGCAAGCTCAAAGCCGGCGACAGCTGTCTTATATCGGGTGTTATTTATACAGCCCGTGATGCAGCTCATAAAAGACTCTGCGAGCTTGTGGCAGCAGGCAAGGAGCTTCCTTTGGATGTAGAGAACAGCATCATCTACTTTGTAGGCCCTACCCCTGCAAAGCCCGGTCAGGCAATCGGTTCAGCGGGACCTACTACATCCTACAGAATGGATGCCTATAGCCCCACACTTATTGAACAGGGTTTAACCGGTATGATAGGTAAAGGTAAAAGAGGACCTGAGGTTGTATCTGCTATGAAGAAGTATGGAGCTGTGTACTTCGGCGCAATCGGAGGTTGCGGCGCACTTTTGAGTAAGTGTATCAAAAAAGCAGAGGTAATAGCCTATGATGACCTTGGTGCTGAAGCAATACGCCGTTTGGAGGTAGAGGATTTCCCTGCGATAGTTATAATTGACAGCGAAGGAAATAACCTTTATGAAACAGGCAGAAAAGCATATCTGGAAGGAAAAAAATAAATAATGCGGATTAAATGGAAGACACAAAACGATGGTGTCTTCCTTTTTTTCATGGGAGCAACTTTTTGGGTTGACAAAATATCCGTCGGGATGTATTATATAATTGTATAATAATGCATAGATTGCGGGGTGCTGTAATGGATAAGCAGGAAAAGAAAGTGCTGGTTATCGGTGTAATCGGCGCAGATGTACATGCGGTTGGCAATAAGATATTGTATCACGCATTTACAGAGGCAGGCTTTGAGGTTGTAAATTTGGGAGTTATGGTCTCTCAGGAGGAGTATATTGCCGCTGCAATAGAGTCAGGTGCAGATGCAATAGTTATCTCTTCACTTTACGGTCAGGGCGAGCTTGACTGCCGCGGTATGAGGGAAAAATGCGATGAAGCAGGTCTTAAAAATATCCCTCTTCTTGTTGGCGGAAATATTGTAATTGGTAAGCAGAAGTTTGAGGATGTAGAAAAGCGATTTAAGGCTATGGGCTTTGACAGGGCATTTCCACCCGGAACAACTCCCGAAACCACAATAGAAGCACTTAGAGAGCTATTACATATGGACGGTGAATAAGGTGAAAAATGTCTTGCTGATAGACTTCGGCAGTACATACACTAAGCTTACAGCGGTGGATGTGGAAAAGGAGCAGATTCTTGGCACATCAGCGTCATACACCACTATAGAAACAGATATTAACGATGGCTTTAATAATGCCCTTAAAGAGCTTGAAAAGAAAACCGGTATAATTGAATATGATGAGTGTTATGCCTGCTCGTCAGCTGCGGGAGGATTGCGGATGGTAACCAGTGGACTGGTGCCGGAGCTAACCAGCGAGGCTGCAAGGCTTGCCAGCCTTGGCGCAGGAGCGAAAGCCGTAGGTGTGTATTCATTTGAGCTTACTGAAGATGACGTGGATGAAATACTTAAAATAAATCCTGATATATTTCTTCTTGTAGGCGGTACCGATGGCGGTAATAAAGAATGTATAATTCATAATGCAAAAATGCTTGCAGCTGTTAAACCGGATTTTCCGATAGTAGTAGCCGGTAATCGCAGTGCAGTGAATGAATGTAATAAACTTCTTAAGGATTGCCGCGTGTATGTGTGTCCTAATGTAATGCCAAAGTTTGGTGTTTTGCAGATAGAACCCACTCAGCAGCAGATACGTGAGATATTTTTGGAGCGTATCATTCAGGCTAAGGGCTTAAGCCGCGCAGCCCAATTGCTGTCGGATATTATGATGCCGACCCCATCGGCAGTTATGCAGGCGATGGAGCTGCTTGCAAAGGGCTGTGACGCAGAAACAGGCATAGGCGATCTGGTAGCGGTTGATGTAGGCGGCGCCACTACGGATGTGTACTCTATAGCCGATGGTATGCCGGAGCAGATGAACACTGTTTATAAGGGTCTTCCCGAGCCGTATGCCAAGCGTACTGTTGAAGGTGATATAGGAATGCGCTATAGCATTTCCGGTATAGCAGATGCGGCCGGAATAGAAAAGATAAGCCGTATTTCAGGTATTTCACCCCAAAGGGCAGAGGAGCTTATAGAGTATCTTAAACAGCATACAGATAAAGTTCCTGATGGCGACGCAGAGCTTGAAGCACTTGATTTTGCCCTTGCATCCTGTGCGGTGGAGGAAGCGGTAACACGCCACGCCGGCACAATTTCAGAAACATATACAATGATGGGACAGACCTTTGTTCAGGAAGGTAAAAATCTTACCCACGTAAAGCAGATAGTAGTAACAGGCGGAAGTCTAATCCACACAAAACGAACAGAGCAAATAGCATCACACGCACTGTACTCTGAGGAAAACCCGGCATCGCTTCGTCCCAAAAAGGCAAGCGTGTGGGTAGACAGAAAATATATTTTGGCCGCAATGGGATTGCTTTCGTCCTATTACCCTGAAACGGCACTTAAAATAATGAAAAAGGAGCTTGAATACTATGGATATTCAGAATAAACGTATATCTGACGGAGAGTTTAACCGTTTGCGTCAGGAAGTACTTACTCAGTGGCCCACCGGAAAGGATGTAGACCTTGAAGAGGCTGTGGCATATCATAAGGCTATGCCCGAGAGCAGAAATTTTTCCAAAAAGCTTTTGGATGCTAAGCGTTCTAAGCGTACATTGGTTCAGCCAAGAGCCGGAGTGCCGGTAATAGAAGAGCATATTAAGCTTATGAAGTATCTTGAGGAAAACGGTGAGGCTGACCTTCTTCCTTCAACCATAGACAGCTACACACGTCAGAATCGTTATGAAGAAGCAGAAAACGGTATTGCGGAGTCGCTGCGTCTTGAACGTGCTATGCTTAACGGTTTTCCTGCAGTAAACCACGGCGTAGCAAATTGCCGTAAGGTAATAGAGAGTGTAAATGTGCCTATGCAGGTACGTCACGGAACTCCCGATGCACGTCTTTTAACAGAGATTACATACGCAGGCGGTTTCACAAGCTATGAGGGCGGCGGTATCTCATATAACCTCCCTTATTGTAAGAATATCCCTATGGAGCGTACAATCCGTGACTGGCAGTATGTAGACAGACTCACCGGTCTTTATGAGGAAATGGGCGTGTCAATTAACCGTGAGCCCTATGGTCCTTTAACAGGAACACTTGTTCCGCCTTGTATTTCACACGCGGCTGCAATCATTGAAGCGCTTCTTGCGGCAGAACAGGGCGTTAAAAATATCACCGTAGGCTATGGCCAGTGCGGAAACCTTGTTCAGGATATTGCGGCAATCCGTACCCTTCAGGAGCTTACAGACGAGTACCTTGCAAAGTATGGTTACGCAGATGTTGAAGTTACCACAGTTCTCCATCAGTGGATGGGCGGATTCCCTGCAGACGAAGCTAAGGCATTCGGCGTAATTTCGTCAGGAAGCCTTATTGCGGCACTTTCAAAGGCAACAAAAGTAATTGTAAAAACACCTCATGAGGCAGTAGGTATCCCCACAATGGAAGCAAACGCACAGGGCTTGCGTTGCACAAAGCAGGTTGTAAATATGCTTGCAGACCAGGAATTCCACGATGTGCATCTTGAGGATGAAAAGGAAATCATCCGTCAGGAAACACGTGCTATCGTTGATAAATGCTTCGAGCTTGGCGGCGGCGACATAGCAGTTGGTATTTGCCGTGGAGTAGAAGCGGGCGTGCTTGATGTACCCTTCGCACCTTGCAGAGCCAATGCAGGACTTATGCTTCCCTGCCGTGATAATAATGGTGCAGTACGTATTCTTAATACAGGTAATCTTCCGTTCTCAAAAGAGCTTGTTGATTTCCATAGAGCTAAGATTGAGGAGAGAGCAGCTGCTGAGAATAGAAAAGCATCATTCCAGATGGTTGTTGATGATGTGTATGCAATCGGCAAGGGCCGACTTGTAGGACGTCCCAGATATTGATTATTAAATCATATATGAATATAGGAGAGCGAATGTTATGAAAATTATTGATGTTGTATGTTCGGCAGGCCGTACCGGTTTTTATTTTGATGACCAGCGTGCGATTAAGCAGGGCGCAGGCCACGACGGCGTGTTTTATGTAGGTAATCCTGTAACAGAGGGCTTCAGGGCAGTGCGTCAGGCAGGTGAGTCTATATCTGTAATGATAATTCTTGAAGATGGACAGATGGCATACGGTGACTGTGCAGCAGTGCAGTATTCAGGTGCCGGCGGACGTGACCCGCTGTTTCTGGCAGAGGACTTTATCCCTGTTATTGAGAAGTATATAAAACCTGAGCTTGTTGGCAAAGAAGCAGACGATTTCCGCGGCCTTTGTGCTATGATGGAAGCTATTCAGGTAGAGGGTAAGAGATTGCATACAGCAATCCGTTACGGTGTATCACAGGCAATTTTAGATGCAGTTGCAAAGGCAACCGGCAGAATGATGTGCGAGGTAGTAGCTGACGAGTATGGCTGCACAGTATCCGAAAATCCCATTCCGATTTTCACACAGTCAGGTGACGACCGTTACGACAACTCCGATAAAATGATTATCAAAGGCGCTCAGGTGCTTCCTCACGCGCTTATCAATAACGTAGAGTCAAAGCTTGGTACAAAAGGTGAAAAGCTTGCAGAATATGTAGCTTGGCTTCGTGACAGAATCCTTAACAACCGTACAGACCCCAACTACTCACCTGTAATGCATATAGACGTATACGGCACAATCGGTATAGCTTTTGGTAACGAAAACTATAAGGATATGGCAAGCTACATAGAGGAGCTTGGTAAGATAGCAAAACCCTTTAAGCTTCGTATAGAAGGACCTATGGATTGCGACTGTGACAGGGAAAGTCGGAGGCCAAGCGGTCTTAGGAAGACAAATGTATGAAACAACTCCTTG
>JAZNZL010000095.1:0-2269 GCA_045594925.1 Clostridia bacterium | reverse complement strand
ATAATTGCCAGAGAAACCGTAAAAGCATTGCGTAAAGACGTTCTTGCGAAGTGCTATGGCGGTGATATCACTCGTAAAAAGAAGCTGCTGGAAAAGCAGAAGGAAGGTAAAAAGAGGATGCGTCAGGTGGGTACCGTTGAGGTGCCTCAGGAGGCGTTTATGTCAGTGCTTAAGCTTGACGAATAATCATACAGGGGGAGTAGAACTCTCCCTGATTTTTTATCAGGAGGTGATTGCCTTGACGGATAAAAAAGGTGTATATATCCATATTCCGTTTTGCAGAAGGAAGTGTAAATACTGCGATTTCACGTCCTATGCTGATAAATATGATTTGGCAGAAAAATATTTTGAAAGAATTGTTGCGGAGATAAAAACACATAATAAGTATAAGGTAGATACCGTCTATATAGGCGGCGGCACACCTTCGTCTGTGGATGGCGGACTTGTGGCAGGGGTGCTTGATGCAGTGTATTCACATTTTTCTGTGGAAAAAGACGCCGAAATCACCATAGAGGTAAATCCTGATTCTGTAGGTGCGGAAAAACTATCAATCTATAAAAAAGCCGGCATAAACCGTATAAGTATGGGTGCTCAGAGCTTTGATGACGGAGAGCTTAAAATGCTCGGCAGACTGCATAATAAAGATGACATAGCAGATAAATATAATCTTATACGTAAGTCTGGCTTTGATAATGTAAGCCTTGATTTAATGTTTGGCTTGCCCGGACAAACAGAGTCAAAGCTTTGTAAGAGTATAGATTCCATGTTGAATCTTTCTCCGGAGCATATATCCTGCTATGGCTTGAAGATAGAGAACGGTACGCCTTTTTATATGGACTATGCATCAGGCAGGCTCGCTTTGCCTGACGACGATTACTTTGCAGACCTGTATGAGTATATGTGTAAAAGATTAACTGAAGCAGGATATGTTCAGTATGAAATATCTAATTTTTGCTTGCCTGATAAGTTTTCCCGACATAACAGTAAATACTGGCAGTGCGATGAGTATGTAGGTATAGGCGCAGGTGCGGCATCATATCTTGACGGTGTTCGAAGCAGAAATACTGATGAACTTTTAAGCTATGTAAACGAAACTGAGGAAGTGCTGGCGCCGGAAGATAAAATGGCAGAATTCGTTATTTTTGGATTGCGTATGACAAATAGCGGAATAAATACAGATGAGTTTTATGATCGCTTTGGTAAAGATATATTTGAAGTGTTTGGTAAACAGCTTGAAAAGCATAAGCGTTTTATCAGTCAAAAGGATAAAGTGCTAAAACTCACAAAAGAAGCATATTATGTTTCAAATGCGATTTTTTCAGATTTTATAGACTAAAACACTTAAAAAACGTGATAATATATGAATGAATTGTAAATTTAATAAAATACCCTTGACAAAATATGTGTCAGGTGGTATTTTATTTATGTTAGCACTCTTTGGAAGCGAGTGCTAAAAGTACGAATAAGGAGTGAATATGATGGAGCTCAATGACAGACGCCGTAAGATTCTTCGTGCTATAGTTGAAGATTATGTTTTAACGGCAGAGCCTGTTGGCTCGTCGTATCTTCTTAAAAATCACGATTTGGGAGTAAGCTCGGCGACAGTGCGTAATGAAATGGCGCTTCTCGAGGAAATGGGCTATCTTGATAAACCTCATACGTCATCCGGCAGAATTCCGTCGTATCTTGGCTATAGAGTGTATGTTGATGAGCTGATGAGCCAGTATACACTGACGATGCGTGAGATAAATCAAATACGTTGTTCTTTGCAGAATCAGTACCTTGAACTTGATAAGCTTATTAAAACAGTTTCAAATGTAGCTTCTATGCTTACAAACTATACTACTATAATAACTTCCTCATACGTAGCAGAGGAGATTATAAAGAATATCCGTCTTATATATATAGACCGTAACAGTTTTGTTATAATACTTGTAGCGGGTGATGGTTTTGTAAAGAATCAGACTATCCGTACTAAAAAGCCTATAGATGCCGAAGTAGTTGAGAAGCTTTCCAACTATTTGTCTAACAGATTTACCGGTATGAGTGTGTCACTTATTACAGAGGATGTAGTAGAAGCAGAAAAAGAGGTTTTGCCGGTGGAGGAGGGGCTTTTGAATTCGGTTTTTGATTTTCTTTTGAAAACAGCCAAAAGCTTTGGTGACGGCGAAGTTGTTGTGTCGGGAGCCAATAATATATTGGATTATCCGGAGTTTAACGATATAAATAAGACAAAAGAATTTCTCCAGCTTGTAGATGGTGATAATAA
>JAZNZL010000094.1:0-4212 GCA_045594925.1 Clostridia bacterium | reverse complement strand
CGTTATCAATAATAATGAAATCGGTGATGTAACACAGAAGCTTTACGATAAGCTCACCGGTATTCAGTGGGGAAAAATTGAGGATACATACGGATGGACAGTAGAGATATAAAACGTGTAACTGTTTTTGCCGGACACTATGGAAGCGGAAAGACAAATGTTGCAGTAAATTATGCTTTGTATATTTCAAAGTATAAGAGTAATGTTGCGATAGCAGACCTGGATATTGTGAATCCATATTTTCGTACTAAGGATTCATCAAAGGTTCTTGAAACAAATGGGATAAGACTTATTTCATCTCCATACGCAAATACAAATGTAGATACTCCTGCACTACCTGCAGAGGCATATTCTGTTGTGGATGATTTAACAGTAAATGCCGTTGTAGATGTTGGAGGAGATGATAGAGGCGCACTGGCCCTTGGAAGATACGTTCCATCTATTATTAAGCAGGGCGATTATGAGATGCTGTTTGTTATCAATAAATACCGTTATCTGACATCTACTCCGGAGGATACACTCGATGTTATGAAAGAAATAGAAAACGCATCCGGTTTAAAGTTTACAGGTATTGTAAACAACTCTAATCTTGGAGAAGAAACTGACGCAGATGCTGTTTTGAATTCTGTAAAGTACGCCAATGAAGTTGCAAAACTGGCTGACTTGAAAATTAAAATGACATCCGTTAAGTCGGAATTAGCAGAAACTTTAAAAGATAAAATAGAAAATCTGTTTCCTATAAGCTTGTATGTGAGACAGTCGTGGTTGAAAGGAGAAAAATAAAATGGCAAAAGTTACTTTTAACGAAACCTTGTGTAAAGGTTGTGGCCTTTGCGTAGGCGCTTGTCCTAAAGGATTGGTAGCACTTAAGGAAACCTTGAACGCAAAGGGATACCATCCTGCAGGAGTTGAGGAAATGGAAAAATGTATAGGATGCGCTTTTTGTGCTACAATGTGCCCTGATTGCGTAATTACCGTTGAGAAATAAGGAGGAGAAAAGCGTGAGCGAAAAAGTATTGATGAAGGGTAACGAAGCTATGGCTGAAGCTGCTATTATGGCAGGATGTAAGCATTATTTCGGATACCCCATAACACCTCAGACAGAGGTTGCTGCATATATGGCAAAAAGACTCCCTAAAACAGAAGGCGGCGTTTTTTTGCAGGCAGAGAGTGAAATTGCTGCAATAAATATGGTTATTGGCGTTGCTGCTACAGGAAAAAGGGTTATGACATCTTCTTCAAGCCCTGGTATTTCATTAAAGAGTGAAGGTATATCATACCTTGCCGGATGCGACCTTCCTGCACTTATTGTAAACGTACAGCGCGGAGGACCCGGCCTTGGCGGAATTCAGCCCTCACAGTCAGATTATTTTCAAGCAACAAAGGGTGGCGGACACGGAGATTTTCATCTTTTAGTTCTTGCACCTTCATCAGTTCAGGAAATGGTTGACCTTACATTTAAAAGCTTTGAACTTGCGGATAAGTACAGAATGCCCGCAATGATTCTGGCAGACGGCACAATGGGACAGATGATGGAGCCGGTTTCACTGGATATGAAGCCCTCTGAGGTTTCTGATAAGCCTTGGGCGCTTACCGGTACTAAGGAAGAGAGAGAGCCAAATATTGTAAACTCACTTTTCTTAAAACCTGATGAACTTGAGCAGTTTAATATCGAAAGATTTAAAAGATATGCAATCATCGAAAAAGAAGAAGTAATGTACGATGAATATAAAATGGATGATGCCGAAGTATGTGTAGTAGCATTTGGCGTTGCTGCAAGAGTTGCGCAGAATGCTATTGACGAAGCACGTGCAAAGGGAATTAAGGTTGGAATGATAAGACCTATTACACTCTGGCCATTCCCGAAGGATGTACTTAATAAAGCGGCAGATAAAGTTAAATCTTTTGTGTCTGTTGAACTTAATATGGGACAGATGATAGAAGATATTGAGCTTGCAATCCGTTGCAAAAAGCCCGTTTTACTTTGTAGCAGAACAGGCGGTATGATTCCCACAGTTGAAAACATTATGGATAAAATCGAAGAAGCAGATAAAATCGGAGGTGACAAATAATGGTAGTATTTGAAAAGCCAAAGGCGTTAACTGAAGCACCGCTTCATTATTGTCCCGGATGTACGCACGGTATTATACACCGACTCGTTGCAGAGGCCATTGACGAGCTTGGTATTCGAGGCAGAACTATTGGAGTTGCATCGGTAGGATGTTCAGTATTTACGTATAACTATTTTAACGTTGATATGGTTCAGGCAGCACACGGCAGAGCTCCGGCTGTTGCTACAGGTGTTAAACGCTCCGATTCAGAAAATATTGTATTTACATATCAGGGTGACGGTGACCTTGCAGCGATTGGTACAGCAGAAACTGTACATTCAGCAGCAAGAGGAGAGAATATTACTGTTATCTTTGTTAATAACGCAATATACGGAATGACAGGTGGTCAGATGGCACCCACTACACTGCCTGGTCAGGTGACACAGACATCACCTTACGGAAGAGATGTTGAAAAAGTAGGATATCCTGTAAAAGTGTGCGAAATGCTTTCGCAGGTTGATGGTGCTACTTACCTTGAAAGAGTAGCGGTAAACAATGTAAAGAATATCAAAAAAGCGAAAGAAGCAATTAAGAAGGCATTCAAAAACCAGGTTGAAGGCAAAGGATTCTCTTTGGTAGAGGTACTTTCTACATGTCCCACAAACTGGGGTAAAACGCCTTCTGATGCGCTTAAATGGTTAGAGAGCGAAATGATGCCTTACTATCCTTTAGGTGTATATAAAGATAAATATGCACAGGAGGAGGAAAAATAATGAATAAACAGATATTGATAGCCGGCTTTGGCGGTCAGGGTGTACTTTTTGCGGGGAAATTCCTTGCGTATGGCGGTCTTATAGAGGGTAAGGAACTTAGTTGGTTGCCTTCTTACGGTCCTGAAATGAGAGGAGGAACTGCTAACTGCAGTGTAATCCTTAGTGACAATAAAGTAGGCTCACCGATTGTTGACAAACCTGATATTTTGGTTGCACTCAATAAGCCTTCTCTGGAAAAGTACGAGGATTCAGTTGTTGCTGGCGGTCAGATTTTTGTAGACAGCTCGCTTATAGATATTAAAGTAAAAAGAACAGATGTAGAAGTTTACTATATACCTGCATCAAAAATTGCTTCTGACGAATCATTAAGCGGCCTTGCAAATATGATTATGGTAGGTCATATGATAAAGCACGGCAATATTGTTGAATATGATACTGTTGAGAAGGCAATGAAGAAAACAGTGCCTGCTAAAAAACAGAACCTTTTTGATATGAACTTAAAAGCTGTAGATATAGGATATAATTATAGCGAAGATTGATTAAAGTTAGAAGTTATATCTAATGCTATAAAAATTATCAATATTAAATCTATTAAAATCAAAAGCCTCTCAAATTATTTTTGAGAGGCTTTTTTGTAGCTTTTAATAATATCAAGTACTCTTTCTGTAGCGTTCTACATCCATTACAAATTTTAACGGCTCGCCGTTTGCAAAGCGCCTTAGGTTTTCAAGACAGTTGATTTCGGTGAAATCAAGCTTTTCCGGATTTTTGCTCCAAGAGTCACCGCTAATGTGATGTCCTGTAAAAACTGCATTACTTACTTGACGAACAGGGTCATCAAGTGTAGGCATATCGCCGTTTGTGGGGTTAATGGTATAATCCATAACGTCGAGACCAGCACGTATTCTGCCGGATAAGATTTCTTCAATCAATGCCGGCTCGTCAACGATGCCGCCGCGTGCGGTGTTAATAAACAATGCACCATCCGGAAGCATAGCCAGAAGCTCTTTTGTAATGCTGCCTTTTGTTTCCTCGCAAAGAGAAGCGTGCACAACAAGTATCTGAGCTTTTGAAAACAACTCTTCCATAGTACTAACCTTAGTAACACCTTCGGGCATAACATCTACATAAGGGTCGTATGCATATATTTCCGGCATAAATGGACGAAGCATTTCTACAAATTTTCTGCCTATTGCTCCTAAACCATAAATGCCTATACGTGTGTTGAATAAAGTACCTACACGTCTTGTGTCAGTGCCCGGTCGGTTAAGATTTTTTCTGGCGCAATCAATGAAGTAGGGGATATCCTTAAGCATGGTAAGCATAAGAGAAAACGCACCTTCGGCAATACCAAATGCAGGAGCATCACCCCAGTTTGTAACTGATAT
>JAZNZL010000093.1:0-3643 GCA_045594925.1 Clostridia bacterium | reverse complement strand
GATAAAAATCTTTTCATTATCATTTTCCTTTCTTTATATAAAAATATTTTAAAAACTAATTGGGTTTTATGATATTTTACAAGTGGTGAAAAAATGTTGTGAAATGCCGTTTTTACGACATTTTTGAAGGTTTTTGAAATTAAAAAAATCACAAAAATATAACATTTTACCTACTAATATCACATAAACAGTTTACACGACTTTTTCAACATTCTCAATGGCGCAAAAATCCCGTTTTCTCCTGTTTGCTTAGTTTTAAGTCGTTTTTTGCCATTTTCGGTTTTGCGCATCTTTGGTGTGGGTTTTTATGCTTTTTTACGATATATAACACCGAATGCGCCGGGACCTGCATGAACAGCTATACAAGCACCAACGTCACCAGTTATGAATTCGGCATCTGGGATTCTTTCGGACAGTGCGGTCTTAAGTTTTTCTGCGGCTTCGGGGGTTGATGCGTGAAGGACACTTAAAAGGTGTGTATCCCCTATTCGCTCTGCTACGATATCTGCAAGCTTGCCTATAAGCTTTTTACTGCCGCGCACCTTTGCATAGCTCATTATGAGACCATCTTCTGTATACAGTATAGGATGCAGGTCAAGTACATTGGCTATCAGCTTTGCGCTGCTTTTAATTCTACCGCCTTTTACAAGATAATCAAGGTTTTCTACGGTGAGCATTATTTCGGTTTCATTCATATTTTCTTCCAAATATTTTACTACTGCGTCTTTATCTGCTCCGTCGGATATCATATCGGCAGCTTTTATAAGCCACATTCCGTAGCCGTGTGTGAAGGTATTACTATCTATTACGGTGATTGATGCCTCGGGGTTGTCATCTTCTACCATCTTTTTCGCTATATTGGCATTCTGGTAACCGCCGCTTGCCTTTGACGATATACACACACAGATTATATCTTTATCTATATCCTCTCGAAAGGCTTTTTCATAATCGTTTATTGTTACCTGAGAGGTTTTGGGAAGGTCATTTGAAGCTTCGAGTCTTTTATAAAACTCCTCAGGGGTAAGCTCATAGCCATCCTTAAAGCTTTCTTCGCCAAAATTTATATTCATAGGCAATATCTTTATTCCCTTTTCCTCTGCTATTTTTATTGATATATCCGATGCGCTATCGGTGATGAGTTTTATCTGTTTCATTATTTTTACCTCTCTTTTGATTTTATTATCTTACCGATTACCATTTATACTTTGTTAATTCGCCATACTTTTGCAAATCCACAAACTTATTCTGCCTTAAGCCTTCATACACTATGACTGCCACCGAATTTGACAAATTCAGGCTTCGGGCGCCCTCTACCATCGGAATCCGGATACAGGTTTGCGGATTTTCCTTTAGCAGTGCTTCATCCAGACCCTTGGTTTCTTTTCCAAACACAAAATAATCGCCATCTTTATACTGCATTTCATCGTAATTATGTCGGGCTTTCGTTGTGCAATAGAAAAATCTGCCGTCCGGATTCTTATCATAAAAATCTGACATATTTTCATAAAAAGTGATATCAAGCATATCCCAATAATCAAGACCTGCTCGTTTGAGCTTTTTATCATCTATATCAAAGCCAAGCGGCTTTACAAGATGCAATCTGGCTCCCGTCGCCGCACAGGTGCGGGCTATATTGCCTGTATTTTGCGGGATTTCGGGTTCTACAAGGACTATATTTAACATTATTCTCTCCTATCACTGATGCACTCCGTATTTTTCCTTTACTGCTTTTCTTCGGGCAAGCAGTGTATTTACTGCCCACAGCACAGATACTACAACCATCATATCAAAATACATACTGAAAACTATAAGGTTTTTACTTATAAGCACCTGACCGGTTAGGAGCACTGTACTTACAAGCTCACTTACTGCGCCTACCGGAAGCGTCACCGACACAAGTGCCAATGCGGATTTATACTTTTCTCCGGATTTATGGTATTTGATGCTTTCGTTCACTGCAACAACTGCAAATGCTACCAAAAACAGCAATATCACCCACAGTCCGTTAGGCAGAACTGTTCGCTTTAAGAAATTCCACACTTTAGGCACAAGCAATTCACGCACTCCGTAGCTATCGGCTGTTTGTCTATAAGACGCGTAATCCAATATCAAAAAATACGAATTATTCGCCGCCGACTTTAGTCCTTTTACAAAGACTTCGGGATTGGACAGATAAAAGCTTAACACATCACCATAGGTTACGCCCTCTACTGCCTGAGACATTTGCTCCAAAGTATTGGCATTTTTATATTCTTCCTTAATATCCAGTGCTGACAGGTCGGCATCTGCGCAATTCACCGCCAAATCATTATACAAATGATTATAAAGTTTTACATCTCTGGCAGGAATTTTCATATTAAGTCCAGACAGTATGCAACAAAGGCTCAGCACACAACACAAAACCGCCGGAAATATTTTTTTATTTTTAAACATTACAAATGTCACAACCGCGCCAAGAACAAAAACCGTTACTGCACAGGACATTTTAAGCATTGAAAGAATTGCGCCTGACACAAGAAGCCACACAAGCTTTATCCAACTGAATTTCTTTACAACAGAAGCTGTTAATGATGCCGTGAGCACTAAAAGTGTCATTACAAGCGCCTCTGAATAAAAAGAATTCATATATGCCACATAGCCTAAATCGAGAAATACTACACCAAGCAATATTGAAAACAGGTAATTGATTCTATTATCCGAAAACTGAAGTGTTCTCTGCAGCAGATACATACCGATTAAAAACAGAACTATATACATTACACTTAAAAAATGTATATCAAACACTGTTTCTGAAAACAACGCTTTATTTACGGCTACTACTCCTGACAAAAAGTATTCATACGCTGTCTGCGCGCCTTTTCCATCTGCTATACCATACTGCTGTGATATACTATAGGCTGCGCCTGTATTATACAGGCCAACATTCTCAAACACCGGCACGTACTCCGACATATCGCCCAAGCCATACAGTGGTGGTACAACCAATGCCAACACAAGCACAATCGCAAACAAAATCGTAAACACGTTATATGTTTTTTTCAGGTTTTTCATACGGGTTTTCCAGCTCCTGATTATTTTATAATTTACACCTCTATTTTACATCATTTTAAAAATTTTTTCAAGTGTGGGTTTATTTTTTTCTTTTCCGGTAACAATACTTACTGCAAGTCATATTTTTTAAGGAGGTTTCTATTATTATGGAAAACAAAAATCTTAAGAATCTTAACAACAACGAAAACAACAAGGAAAACAACAACAACAATAACAACAAAAACGAAAAAAACAACCAGCAGAGATAATTTCATCTTATCAAAGGAAAACCCGAAAGGGTTTTCTTTTTTTGTTTTTATTTCACCTTTATCTGCAACCGGTCATACTATAGATTAGTCTATTCTATATCAAGGTGGTGCGATAATGGGGCTCACTTTTCAATCGACTCAAAAAGGCGCTTTGGCCGACTTTGACACAGACAACATTAAAAACGGTAATTTCATTATAGCTCTTGCCGGAAACCCCAACGTAGGCAAAAGCACCGTTTTTAACGCGCTGACCGGTCTTAAGCAACACACCGGTAACTGGCCCGGCAAAACTGTCGCCAATGCTGCAGGCTCTTTTGATTTTAACAATTCTCACTTTACTATTG
>JAZNZL010000092.1:0-2501 GCA_045594925.1 Clostridia bacterium | reverse complement strand
TCCGAAATGAGATTTATAAAAAAAGGATAGAAGAGTATATAGCAGATAATAACATAACAGAAGACTTTGTGTATGTGGTTAAAAAAGGAGAGGTTTCAAAGGCTGCAGGCCATAGAAAATCCAATGTAGAGTACATAAAGAAAAAGTACGGAATAACTGTAAAGATTAAAGAAAATCAAGATAATAGCGATATCTAAGTCGTTTGCTAATTCTAATGAGGAGGAAAGAAAAATGAAATATGTAAATCAGAAAGAATATCCGGATTTGCTTTATGTTACAAGAGTGAATATGGAAGGTGAAGCTAAGGAAAAGGGACGTACCACCACAATAAGCGGTTCCGGTTGTGGATTGTGTTCAGCGGTTATGGTGGCAGACCGGCTGATTCCTGAAAGCGAATTTACACTGAAAGATGCAATAAAAATGTCCTATGATACAAACGCTAACCATAACATAGGAACAGATTATAAGATTTTTGCTCCTGCTTTTGCAGAAAAATATGGTTTTGACCTTGAAATGACAAATGAGCCAGAGCGTTTGCGCTGCTGTCTGCGTACCGGAGGAGCCGCTGTGCTTCACGTAAAAGGCGATAGAGAAGGTTATACGGGTGTGTTTAGCCACGGCGGCCATTATGTTGCGGCAATATCGGAAGAACGCGACGGACGTATAGCAGTATTGGATCCTTCATATGTTATCGGGAAATATGAAGAAGAAGGACGAAAAGGGCTGGTAGAAATGAAAAATGATGTAATTGCCCTTTGCGATATGCAGGTAATAATTGATGATACCGCACCTGCTGAGCCAAGCTTTTATCTGTTTTGGAGAAAGTAGGATAAAAATTTCAGGCTCCTGTTTGAACAAACTATCGCAAAAAGTTCGGCATCCAGATTATACAATCTTTATACGGAGTGATATCAAATGCAAAATACAAACAGAATTAAAAACTTCTTGTTTATGAATATAGGGTGTATATTTCTTTCTGTAGGCGTGTATTTCTTTAAAATCCCAAACGGCTTTGCAACCGGAGGCGTAACCGGTATCGGTACTGTATTGGCGCAAATAACTCCGCTTTCTGCAGGTGTTTGGATATGGATATTAAATATTGCACTGCTACTTCTTGGGTTTTTGTTTTTGGGCAGACAAAACGGTATAAAAACAGTATATTGCAGTATGCTGTATTCAGCTATTACATATGTTTTTGAATTGGTATTGCCAATCACCGAACCCCTTACAAATCAGCCGTTGCTGGAATTGATATATGCAATGCTCCTTACTTCTGTAGGCTCAGCGATGATTTTTAATAGTGACGCATCTTCCGGCGGTACGGATATAGCGGCACTGATTTTGAAAAAGTTTACAAGTATTGATGTAGGCAAATCCCTGCTTACGGTTGATTTTGTAGTAGCAGCAAGTTCTTTTGTGGTGTTTGATATACAAACAGGCTTGTTTTCGCTGTTGGGATTGTTTGCAAAGGCATTTATTGTAGATGGTGTACTGGAGAGCTTTAACACTTGTAAATACTTTGTAGTCATTACCTCTAAACGCGATGAAATATCTGATTATATAATAAAAACACTGCATCACGGAGTTACAGCAAGCTGTGTTGTGGGCGAATTTACAAAAGAAGAAAAAACAATGATTCACACTGTATGTAAAAGAATTGAAGCAATAAAATTACGCAATAAAGTTAAAGAGATTGATCCCAATGCGTTTATTATTATAACAACAAGCAGCGAAATCATAGGCAGAGGATTCAGAAGCGTTTAATATGTAATTGCTGCATCCGAATTGTTCAGGACTTTAAGCGAGGATTAGCGGAGGCGGGTTGAATGAAAGACTCAAAAGCAGAGATTATAAATACAGAGCGCTTGTGTCTGCGTGCCATTACTGACGAAGATGCAGATGATGTGATAGAGCTTTTAATAAGTGACGAGATTTCCAAAACGTATATGCTGCCGGACTTTGCATCCCGTGAGGATGCATATAAGATGTTTGAATTGCTGAAACGACTGGCCGGTTTAAGGGAGCGCTTTGTATACGGCATTTATCTTGAAAATAATATAATAGGCTTCATAAATGATGTTAAAATCAGCGATGGGGAAATTGAGCTTGGTCTTGTTATCCATCCAGATCATCATAATAAAGGCTTTGCCACTGAGGTTTTAACAGCATCCATACAGGAGCTTTTCCGTTTGGGATATTCTGTTGTCAAAACAGGCGCCTTTGAAGAAAATGCCGCAAGTATCCGTGTTATGGAAAAATGCTCAATGACTCGTCTTAAGCAGGAAGAATATATAGAATACAGAGGAGCAGTTCACCGCTGCATTTGCTTTGAAAAACGCAACGTATCAGCTGTGTAATCGTGACTTGGATAAACCTCGGTTTACCTGAATTTGAGCTTATCTTGGCATAAGTTTATAAAAGAATGTCGAATAATGCAGAATAATAAATAGGTTGACAATATCCTGCAATTTGCATATAATATAAATTGTAGGATATATTTA
>JAZNZL010000091.1:0-1717 GCA_045594925.1 Clostridia bacterium | reverse complement strand
CAAACAGTGATGTGTTCATTATTTCAACTGATGGGTGTCTGCCATCTTTGATTTCTATAACATCCCCATCATCTACAACCGGCTTTACATATCCGTTTTCAGCGGCTACTCTGCCCAGTGAACAAAGCACATCCACTGCCGCTATCATTCTGGCACAGCTCTGTATACGCTTTAAATTCTTAACTACAATTTCACGAAGAGCATTGAAGATTTCAAATTCCAAAGCATCTATCTTATCCTTTGCGCTTGTGACAGAATCCTCCACCCGCTTAAGCTCGTCGGTTATATATCTTTCACAATTTGCAAGAGTCTGCTTACGGATATAATCTGCCGGAACTTTATCCAGATTGGATTTGGAAACCTCGATATAATATCCGAAAACCTTGTTATAAGATATCTTAAGCTGTTTTATTCCGGTTCTTTCGCGTTCTGACTCTTCTATGGCGCTTAAAATACCAGTACCTGATTTTCTTATTTCACGAAGGTTATCCAAAACTGTATCATAACCGCTGCGTATCATACCGCCTTCACGCACACTGAATGGCGGCTCGTCTGCAATAGCCAGGCAGAGGGTTTGGCACACATCGTCAACAGTATCAAGGTTTGCTGCAACATTTGACAACAGCGGTGATTTGGCTTCTTTTAAAATATTTTTAATATGAGGCGCCATCTTAAGGCTATTACCCAACGACTGCAAATCTCTGGCATTGGCACTGCCATACACTATTTTGGAAGATATCCTTTCAATATCAGAAAAACCACGAAGAGCCTCCTCTAACGATTCGCGCATTTTAAATGCTCCGTACAGCTCCTCTACAGAATCAAGACGAAGCTGTATTTTACGGGAATCTATAAGTGGTCTGTCTACCCATTCAGCAAGCAGTCTTCCACCCATAGAGGTTTTGGTTTTATCAAGCACCCACAAAAGCGAGCCTTTTTTACTTTTATCACGCATAGTGGAGGTCAGCTCCAGATTTCTGCGTGAAGAAAGGTCTATCTGCATATATTCATTTTTAAGATAAAGTCTTACTGCTTTAAGATAGCTTAAATCTATCTTCTGTGTTTCTTTAAGATACGAAAGCGCACCACCTAAAGCGCGGATGCACAAAGGATGGTCTTTAGGATTTAAAGCGCCTGCGTTTATTGAATTCTCTCCTATAAGCTCAAGAGCGTAGTCAAAATCATAATGATAATCCTCAAGGATACTGTCATAATACGAAAAGCGCTTTTTCATCTCTGTAAACACACCAAGCTGTTCAACCGGCACATTATTCATTATAAGCTCCGATGGTGAAAAACACGCAACCGCATTGGCAAGACGGTTTTCAACAATATCATTTTCCCCGTATGTTGCAAAAACATCACCGGTGGTGGCATCTATAAACACCGCGCCAAAGCCCTCTTCACAATAATACACTGAAGAGAGATAATTATTCTGACGGTCATTCAAAACGCCATCAAGGTTTACTGTGCCGGGTGTGATAATGCGCACAACATCCCGTTTAACTATCGTTTTGGCAGTTTTAGGGTCTTCAAGCTGCTCGCATACAGCAACCTTTTTACCCGCTGCTATAAGCTTTGCAATATACCCGTCAACACTATGGAACGGTACCCCGCACATAGGTATTCTGTCAGGGCCTGAGCCCTTACCGGTTAAAGTTATATTTAAAATCTCTGATGCTTCATAGGCATCTTCATTAAACATCTCATAAAAATC
>JAZNZL010000090.1:0-4889 GCA_045594925.1 Clostridia bacterium | reverse complement strand
GTTTCTATATATTTGCTTAAATCTGCCTTAAAAGTATCAACATTGTTCACAACCAGTTCTGTTGAACAGCTTCTTGGAATAGCATTTCGCTTGACACCGCCGGATACTGATATAAGCGAAAAATCAGAAATCTTTTTTGTGTAATTTAAAATTCTTCCTGCAAGGATATCAGCATTAACTCTTCCTGTATTGATTTCAATTCCGGAGTGACCGCCTTTTAAACCGCCTATATCTATAACAATACGGGTGCCTTGCATTTCTTTCCTTGTGAGAGGTAAAACCGCCTTAAAGTCGCTTCCGCCGGCACAGGATACGGTAAGAACATCCTGCTCCTCCGAGTCTATGTTAATCATTTTCTTTCCTTTGAGCTTGCTGAAGTCAAGAGCGTTTGCACCAATCATACCCACTTCTTCATCGGTGGTAAATACTGCTTCAATGGGCGGATGCGGTATGCTGTCACTTTCTAAAATAGAGAGCATAATAGCTACTGCTATGCCGTTGTCTGCACCAAGAGTCGTTCCTCTTGCTTTTATAAAATCTCCGTCAACGTATATATCAATACCGTCACTTTCGAAATCAATTTCAGCATTAGCAGTTTTCTGACAGACCATATCCAGATGACCCTGCAGAATCACAGCAGGCGCATTTTCATAACCTGCAGAGGCATTTTTAAATATAACCACATTGTTGGCATCATCGCAAAAATATTCCAGATTGTGCTTTTTTGCAAAATCAACACAAAAGTTGCTGATTTTTTCCTGATTGCCTGAGCCTCTTGGAATAGCGCTTATTTGCTCAAAATAATGAAAGACACGTGCTGGATGAATGTTAGAAAGCTTTTCCATAATAAACTCCTCCTGATAAATCTGATATGAGTATATCATAAATTTATTATTATTTCAACGTAAGCCGTTAACAAAAAATTTACAAAAAATCAGTTGACACACAGTAGCGGTAGATGTGATAATATTACAGTAAAGTTAAGAGGTGTTGAGATATGTTTGAGAAGGTATACGAATTTACATACGGAGATTTAAACTGTGACGGCGATATAAGAGTAAGTACAATATTAGATTGTCTTCAGGATATATCCGGCTTGCACTCCACTGCGTATGGGGTGGGCACGCCAAAGCTTAAAGAACATTCTATGGTTTGGCTTTTAGAGGGTTGGCGAGTAAGGTTTGATGCGCCATTTGATAAGGATAAGACCGCGTCGGCATTTACGGGGATAATGGAGATGACGGATTTTCGTTCATACAGAAAGTATGAGATGTATCAGGATGGTGAAAGGAAGCTGACTGCTACAGGGGTATGGTATGCGGTAGATACTGAAAAAATGCGTATAAAACGTATACCCGAAATTTTTGCCGATGCCTTTGAAAGTGTCACAGAAGAAGATAATAGCCTTCCCTATGTAAGCTTGCGCAGTGCAAGGGAGAAGACTTGTGTCGGCGAAAAGGATGTAGAAAAAAGAGACCTTGACACAAACCATCACCTTAATAATGTAAAATCCGTTGAGATTGCTCTTGATTTTCTTGATGATAAATTCAAGGTAGAGGAATTCAGTGTGAAATACCGTAAAGAAATACGAAAGGGCGAGCATATACGTATATATGAAAGTAAAACAGAAACAGGCGTACAGCTTGAAATACTGAACGAAGCTGATGATGTATGCGTGATAGTGGATGTGAAAGGCAAATAATATGTTTTAAACCGGATGTTGTATCCGGTTTTTTTCTTGACTTTTGAATGCGTAAGATGTATAATCATTATGTATGCAATCTTGTGCTTAAGGAAATGGTAAATATGTCAAAAGCCATAAAAGTTTTTATATGTGTGCTGTGTACTGTGACTGTGCTTGGTTGCAGTGGTTTTCCTTATGCGGCAGAGTTTGGTGAGGATGCTGTGTGCCGGTATAAGGCAGGCTGTGCAGAAAAGGTAAGGTATGATGCGCATAATCTGCTCAGGACAAGCACACCTATATCAGAATGTGAAATTATTCCGGCACCTGTTACAGAGCATACGGAGCAAAACGGATATCTTCTGATGGCTGCAGATGGATATATAAGTGATATTTCAAAGGCAGTAAAAAGCGTGGGTGTAACAGTAAATTCAAAGCCCCACGGAAGTATGAAAAAATGCTTTTATCTGATAATTTGATAATGGTCGGATATTTCAATAAAAAGCTAAATTTATTAAGGAGGACTATAAATGAAATCAAAAAGCATTGCAAAGTTTACGATTGCAGTATTGGTTATTGCCATATTGGCGTATGTTGCTGCATTCGGACTCACAATCGGAAACTTCCAGATTCCAAAAGCATTGGATCCGGAAAACGGAATTAAAAGAGGTCTTGACCTTGCGGGTGGATCTGTAATTGTGTTTGAGGCAGATACTACTGAAGCTGTGTCAGACGAGGATATGACAGCAGTACACGCAGTATTGAGAAACCGTCTTGATACACAGGGCTATTATGAAGCAACAGTATCACAGCAGGGCGATAAGCGTATGCGCGTAGAGATCCCGTCAATCACCAATCCTGAAGAAGCGGTAGCACTTTTGGGTGCAACAGCAAAGCTGACCTTCAGAGATAAGGATAATAATGTAGTTCTTGAAGGCGGCACAGATGTAAAGAGTGCAAAAGCAGCTTATGAGCCAATAGATAATTCAGGTAATAAAGGCTATCTTGTAAAGCTTGAGCTTACAAGCGAGGGTCAGAAAAAGTTTGCAGATGCTACAGAAAAGATTGCAGCATACGCAGACGGCGAGAATTATATAGCAATCTATCTTGATGATGCTGCGATTTCAGCACCGAGAGTATCAGAGAAGATTGACAGTGAATCTTGTGTAATCACAGGCGACTTCACAAACGAGCAGGCAAAAACACTTGCGGGACAGATTCAGTCAGGTCAGCTTCCCTTTGCGCTTAAGGATATCGAGCTGCGTAGTGTGGGACCACAGCTTGGTGAGAAAGCACTTGAAAACAGCTTGCTTGCCGGTGCAATCGGACTTTTGCTTGTGGCATTGTTTATGATTATTATGTACCGTATGTGCGGTTTTATTGCAGATATTTCGTTGGTATGCTATGTTTCAATCGTTGCAATTATCCTTTCGGTATTCAGAATCAACCTTACACTCCCCGGTATTGCAGGTATAATCCTCACAATAGGTACAGCGGTTGACGCCAACGTAATTATCTTTGAAAGAATTAAAGAAGAGCTGGGCGTAGGTAAAACACTTCGTGCATCTGTAGATGCAGGCTTTAAGAGAGCATTCTCAGCAATTGTTGACTCAAATATAACCACAATGATAGCTGCTGCCGTGCTTTATGTGTTCGGTACAGGTACAATTAAGGGCTTCGCAGTAACACTGTTTATCGGTACAATCGTAAGTATGTTTACTGCAATCTTCGTAACCAAGTTCCTGCTCCGTCAGATGATTGGTTTCGACCTTAAGAATCCCAAACTCTACAGCGCAGTGAAAGGGGGCAAGCAGTAATGTTTAGTATAGTAAATAAAAGAAACATTTTCTTTGCAATTTCGCTTATCGTTATAGCAATCGGTGTAGTATGCTTTGCCATAAATGGCGGACTCAATACAGATATAGACTTTACCGGTGGTACAGCAATATATGTTGAATTAGGTGCAGAATATAATGAAACAGCAATAAGAAACTGTGTAAATCCCGTAGAGGGAGTAACAGTGTCATCAGTGCAGAAAACAGGTGATACTGCAGCGGTTATTAAAACAACACCTATCGACACAGAGCTTCGTACAAAGGTGACAGAGGCTCTTACTGAAGCTTTCCCGTCATCACAGGTGCTTTCAGTAGATAATGTAAGTGCAAACGTAGGTAAAGAGCTTTGGTCAAACGCAGCGCTTTCAATAGCTATTGCAGTAATCCTTATGCTCATTTATATCACCTTCCGCTTTGAAATCCTTTCAGGTATTTCAGCAGTTATTGCGCTTGCACACGATATGCTTGTTATGATAGCAATTTATGCAATCTTCCGCTTCCCTGTAAACACATCATTTATAGCGGCAATCCTTACCATCTTAGGTTACTCAATCAACGCAACCATCGTTATTTTTGATAGAATCAGAGAGAACACCAGATTCTTAAAGAAAGAAACCTTTGCTGATATAGTAGATAAAAGTATCTGGCAGTCAATGGGCCGTTCAATCAATACATCACTCACTACACTTATTACAATCGTTATGGTGTATATTCTGGGCGTACCCTCAATCAAGGACTTCGCACTTCCGCTTATTATCGGTATAGTGGCAGGTACCTACTCTTCAATCTTTATCGCAGGTCAGTTCTGGGTATTGTTCAAGGGTAAAGACTCTAAAGCGAAATAATATAAGCTGAATAAAATAATAACAAAAATCCTCTGTGAGTTTTCATAGAGGATTTTTTGCGTAAAATAGCTTGCAAAATCAGCTGTAAGGTGATAAAATATCCTTGAAAAATGAGCAGTGGCGAAAAAATACGCACCCCAAATGGGTTCGGATTTAAGCAAAGGAGTGACAGACAGTGGTTTTAACGATAGATATAGGCAATACCAATATTGTGCTTGGCGCGTTTTACGGAGACGAGCTTAAGTTTGTTTCGCGCATATCAACGGATGTTAAAAAAACCGAGGATGAGTATGCTATACAGATACGCAGTATACTTTCAATCCACGCCGTAGCACCGCAGTCGGTAAAGGGCGCTATAATAGCATCGGTTGTGCCTGTGCTTAATAATGTGTTTAAAAAAGCCGTAGAGCTTGTATATGGCATAGAAGCTGTTATGGTAGGACCCGGTATAAAGACGGGTATAAATCTGCACTGTGATAATCCAAGTCGGATCGTAGCCATGTCGTTCTGTGAGCCAAGGAGTTGTTT
>JAZNZL010000089.1:0-3025 GCA_045594925.1 Clostridia bacterium | reverse complement strand
ACTTGAAAAGATTCTTCCTTATCAGCAGGGCGACTTTGAAGCGCTTTACGAAGCACTTGAAGGCTTCCCGGTAACCATAAGATTCTTAGACCCACCGCTTCATGAGTTCGTACCCACAGAAGAAGCTGATATCAAAGCATTGGCAGATTCACAGGGTAAATCTGTTGAAGATATCAAGGCAATCATCGCTTCCTTGCACGAATTTAACCCGATGATGGGTCATAGAGGACTCCGTCTTGCAGTAACATATCCTGAAATTGCAAAGATGCAGACAAAGGCAGTAATCCGTGCAGCTATCAAAGTACAGAAAGCACACGCAGACTGGAAGATAGTTCCCGAGATTATGATTCCTCTTTCATGTGAAGTTAAAGAGCTTAAGTATGTAAAAGATATGGTTGTAGAAACAGCAGATGCAGAAATTGCTGCAGCAGGCGTAGAGCTCAAGTACGAAGTAGGTACTATGATAGAAATCCCCAGAGCAGCACTTACAGCAGATGCAATTGCAAAAGAAGCTGAATTCTTCTGCTTCGGTACAAACGACCTTACACAGATGACATACGGCTTCTCACGTGATGACGCAGGTAAGTTCTTAGATGCATACTATGATGCAAAGATATTTGAGAATGACCCCTTTGCAAAGCTTGACCAGACAGGTGTAGGTCAGCTTATGGAAATGGCTGTAACAAATGGTAAGAAGGTACGTCCTGAAATGCACTGCGGTATCTGCGGTGAGCACGGCGGCGACCCTGTATCAGTAGAGTTCTGCCATAACATTGGTTTGGATTATGTATCATGTTCACCATTCAGAGTGCCGATTGCACGTCTTGCGGCAGCACAGGCAGCAATCAAAGAATCCAAATAATTTTATAGACAAATAAAAAACAAAACTCATAAATCGGTTTTTAGCCGGTTTATGAGTTTTTTGTTGCTTGATTTTCTTGTGGAAATGGAGTAGAATTAAATTAAGCATCTGCTTAAGCAATCGAAAAGGAGGTTTTTGATAATGGAACGATATACAGTAACCGGTATGAGCTGTGCTGCATGCAGTGCCAATGTAGAAAAGACAGTGTCGGCAGTGGACGGAGTTGAATCCTGTTCGGTGAGCCTTTTAACTAATTCTATGACAGTAGAAGGCAGCGCATCTAAAGAAGCTATAATAAAAGCGGTGGAATCTGCCGGATACGGAGCGAGCCTTAAGGGAGAAGAAATCGTTTCGGAGCCCGATGATTTTCTTGCAGACACAGAAACCCCCGTACTGAAAAAACGGCTTCTCGCATCACTGATATTTCTGGCAGTGCTGATGTATGTTGCTATGGGGCATACAATGTTCGGTTTTCCGTTACCGTCGTTTCTTGCAAAAAATCCTGTAGCTAATGGTATAACACAGATGCTGCTGTCTGTTGTTGTTATGATTATAAATGGTAAATTCTTTGTAAACGGATATAAAGGATTAGTAAATAACACGCCCAATATGGATACACTTGTAGCATTGGGTTCAGGAGCGTCCTTTGTGTATAGTGTGTATGAATTGTATGCAATGAGTGGCGCGGCTGTTTCCGGTAACATTGAGCTGGCACATTCATATTTACACGGATTTTATTTTGAATCAGCTGCTATGATACTTGCGCTTATTACGGTAGGTAAAATGCTTGAATCACGTTCAAAAGGCAAAACCACCGATGCAATCAGGAGTCTTATGCAGCTGTCGCCGAAAACGGCAATTATAATAGAAAATGGTAAAGAAACAGAAATCCCTGCAACGCAGATAAAAAAGGGAGATGTTTTTGTAGTAAAACCGGGTGCAAGTATTCCGGCAGACGGAGTCATAATTGATGGACATTGTGCCGTAAACGAATCCGCCCTTACCGGGGAGAGTATTCCTGTAGACAAGGGGATTGGTGATTACGTTTCTGCTGCAACTGTAAATGAAACAGGTTATGTCCGCTGTGAAGCTGTAAAGGTTGGAGATGACACTGCCCTTGCGCAGATAATAAAAATGGTAAGTGATGCGTCATCAAGTAAAGCGCCGATTGCCAAGATAGCTGATAAGGTTTCGGGGGTATTTGTAAATACAGTAATTGCTGTAGCTCTTGCCACTGTTGCAGTGTGGCTTGTTTGTGGATATAGCTTTGGCTTTGCGCTTGCAAGAGGGATATCAGTTCTTGTAATCAGCTGTCCTTGCGCACTGGGACTTGCCACACCGGTAGCTATAATGGTAGGAAACGGAATAGGCGCAAAAAACGGTATACTGTTTAAAACAGCTGAGGCACTGGAACACACCGGAAAGGCACAGATAGTGGTGCTTGATAAAACAGGTACAATTACCAACGGTGAACCAAAGGTAACAGATATTGTAGCTGCGCAGAATACTGATGAAAATGAACTTTTAAAGGCGGCGTATGCAGTCGAGGTAAAAAGCGAGCATCCTCTTGCAAAGGCGATAGTTGCCAAAGCACAGGAGCTGGAAATGGAATGTGAAGACAGTACGGATTTTCAGGTGTTCATAGGTAAAGGTGTATCAGCTGTGGTTGGCGGTAACCGTATAATCGGCGGAAACAGAGATTTTGTAAATAACAGCTTTTCTGTACCACCTGATATGAATGCTGTTGCAGACAGCCTTGCGTCACAGGGTAAAACACCAATGTATTTCTGTAAGAATGATAACTTCATTGGTATCATAGCCGTAGCAGATACGGTTAAAGACGATAGTGCAGAGGCAATATCACAGCTTAAGAATATGGGAATCCGCGTGGTAATGGTAACGGGTGATAATAAACGCACAGCAAGCTTTGTAAAAGAAAAAACCGGCGTAGACGATGTATACGCAGAGGTAACACCTGCCGGTAAAGAAGAGATAGTGCGTAAGCTTAAAGCGCAGGGTGTAGTTGTGATGGTTGGTGACGGTATCAATGATGCACCGGCACTAACGTCAGCAGATGTAGGTATTGCAATTGGCGCAGGGACAGATGTTGCTATAGATGCTGCAGATATAGTTCTTATGAAAAGCAGTATATCAGATGTGGCA
>JAZNZL010000088.1:0-2853 GCA_045594925.1 Clostridia bacterium | reverse complement strand
ATTCCCGTATCTGAGCGTCATTTCGATTACGCGGAAGAAGTGCACGCAAAACTTGCAGAAGCAGGTATACGTGTGGAAATTGATTTAAGAAATGAAAAGCTTGGATATAAGATTCGTGAGGCACAGCTGTCAAAAGTTCCGTATATGCTTATAATAGGCGATAAAGAAGCCGAAAGCGGAGAGGTGTCTGTACGTTCACGCAAAGACGGCGATATCGGTAGCAAATCCGTAGAGGCATTTGTTGCAGATATTAAGGTCGAGATAGATAAAAAAGTACGATAGTATATGTCCACGGCTGTATTAACACGCAGCCGCGGATTTTTTATTCAAATTTGAATGTGCTTTTAAGGAGGTAAATGTATATGAATTCAAAAGTGGCAATCGTAATGGGCAGCGATTCGGATTTTCCTAAATTGGTGCCTTGTATTAAAGTATTAAAGGAGTTCGGCATTGAAGTTGATGTAAATGTGATTTCAGCTCACAGAACACCTGATGACGCCGAAAAATTTGCTAAATCTGCTGAAGAAAACGGCATAGGCGTAATAATAGCGGCAGCAGGAAAAGCGGCACATCTGGGAGGAATAATCGCAGCTCATACTGTGCTTCCGGTAATAGGACTGCCAATCAAATCCTCTACAATGGACGGTCTGGATTCACTTTTGTCAATCGTGCAGATGCCTAAGGGGATACCGGTAGCAACTGTTGCGATAGACGGTGGAGATAATGCGGGAATTCTTGCGGCGCAGATATTGTCTTTGTCAAATCCGGAAATTAAAGATAAGCTTAAAGCTTTCAAGGAAAAGATGAAAGAAGAAGTCCGTGCGAAAAACGCAGCAATAAAAGCAGAAGCAGAGAAACTGTAATTCAACATTTGTATAAATCATTTAATTAAAAGGGGAGAGTAATATGTCAAACAATGAACTTGAGTTTTCTTGGCGCCCTGAAAAGCTTCACGAAGAATGCGGCGTTTTCGGTATGTGCTCCGTGGATAATCACGATTGCGCGAAAATAACATATTATGCGCTGTATGCACTTCAGCACAGAGGTCAGCAGAGCTGTGGTATTGCTGTTAATGATGCCGGTAATGTTATATATAAAAAAGATATGGGACTTGTGCCGGACGTGTTTAATGATAAAATCATAAGCGAACTTAAAGGTACAATGTCAGTAGGACACGTAAATTATTCCAGAGGCGGTATAGGCGGTTTTAGAGAAACAGCTCAGCCAATGGTAAGAGAATATAAAAAAGGCACTTTAACACTTGCTAATAACGGCAGCCTTATCAATGCAAATGAATTAAGACGTCAGTTTGAAGAAAACGGAGCTGTATTCCACGGAACGAGCGACGCAGAGCTTATTGCAAATGTTATTGCAAAGGAGCGTATCGCTTCACATAGCGCAGAGGAAGCAGTTTTGCGTATGATGAAGGTGATTAAGGGTTCATATTCTATGATTGTTATGACTCCTAAAAAGCTCATTGGCTGTCGGGATCCTTATGGAATTAGACCTTTGTCTTTGGGTAAGCTTGATAATTCATATATACTTTCGTCGGAAACATGTGCTTTTGATGCTATAGGTGCTAAGTTCATACGTGAACTTGAACCCGGTGAGGTGGTTCTTATCGAAGGTGATAAGGTAACAAGCTTTAAGGATAACATTTCAAATAAGAGTAATATATGTATTTTTGAATATATCTATTTTGCAAGACCTGATAGTGTTATAGAGGGAACGAGCGTTTATGAAGCCAGAAAGAATGCCGGTAAAGTGCTTGCGCAAGAGCATCCTGTAGAGGCTGATTTGGTGTTTGGAGTTCCGGATTCTGGCTTATGTGCTGCTATTGGTTATTCTGAAGAATCAGGTATACCATACGGATATGGACTTATAAAAAACCGTTATATAGGCAGAACATTTATTCAGCCTGACCAGAGCGAAAGACAGAATCTTGTAAAAATCAAGCTTAATGTTTTAGCTGATGCTGTAAGAGGAAAGAAAGTAATAATGGTTGACGACTCAATCGTTCGCGGCACAACCATAAGAAATATCGTAAGAATGCTTAAGGAAGCAGGGGCTTTGGAGGTGCACGTGCGTATCAGTTCACCACCGTTTATGCATCCTTGCTACTTCGGTACAGACGTACCGTCAAGAGAAAATCTTGTTGCGTGCAATATGAGTCTTGATGAGATTGCACAGGCTATTGAGGCAGACAGTCTTGGTTATTTAAGTGTAGATGGGCTTAAAAAGCTTTTGCCCGGCAGAGAAGACGGATATTGTAAAGGCTGCTTCACAGGAAAATATCCTATGAACGTGCCTGATGAAAAAGAAAATAGTGGAAATGAGAGGAGAATATATACTTATGAGCGATAGTTATAAAAAAGCCGGTGTCGACGTTGAAGCCGGATATAAAGCGGTAGAGCTTATGAAGGAGCACGTTTCAAAAACTTTTACTAAAGGTGTTCTTACAGGACTTGGCGGCTTTGGAGGCTTGTTTGAAATAGATAAGGAAGACCTTTCGAATCCCGTGCTTGTTGCCGGAACTGATGGTGTAGGTACAAAGCTTAAGCTGGCATTTATGCTTGATAAGCACGATACAATTGGTCAGGATTGTGTTGCTATGTGTGTTAATGACGTGGTTTGTCAGGGCGCAAAACCTTTGTTCTTCCTCGATTATGTAGCAGTGGGTAAAAACATTCCTGAAAAGGTTGCACAGATAGTTAAAGGTGTGGCTGCTGGCTGTGCTAAGTCAGGCTGTGCGCTCATTGGCGGCGAAACTGCTGAAATGCCCGGATTTTATCCTGTAGATGAGTATGACCTTGCTGGATTTACTGTGGGTATAGTTGATAAAAATAAAATTAT
>JAZNZL010000087.1:0-6442 GCA_045594925.1 Clostridia bacterium | reverse complement strand
TATTTGAGATAAGCATTATATTCGTCTTCTGTCATAGTGTACTTGTCGCCCAGAGAAATCTCCTTACCGCCAAATTCGGCTTCGTACTTATCTTCAATAGATGCTACACCGTTTGAAAAGCCTACGTTTTTGCCAAGTGCTTCTGCAACGGCACGAATGGGCACGTATGTAGTATCATTATAAAGGAAGTTATCCGCCTCCAGCTTGATGCCGTCTACATTTACCACAATATGATTTCTTACAACATCAATCTTCTCCCAGATTACATCAGCAAGTGCTGTGGCACTTACTGCTACGGCACCGATTATGATGCCAAGCATAAGGTACTTCAAATTCTTTTTCATTTTATTTCCTCCTTAGTTAATACTTTAATTTTATATAAATTTTATACATTCATATCCTTACCGGTTGCTGCGACCTTCAAGTATTCATTTATGAATCCGTCAAGGTCGCCATCCATAACAGCTCCTATATTACCAACTTCAAAGCTTGTTCTGTGGTCTTTTACCATAGTATACGGCTGGAACACATAAGAACGTATCTGGCTGCCCCAGGCAATTTCCTTATGCTCGCCCTTGATATCGTCAATCTTTTCCTTATGCTCACGTTCCTTTATCTCAACAAGCTTACCTATAAGCATCTTCATAGCGGTATCCCTGTTTTTATGCTGTGAACGTTCGTTCTGGCAGGATACCACAATGCCTGTGGGAATATGTGTAATTCTGATGGCAGAATCGGTTTTATTGATATGCTGTCCTCCTGCACCGCTTGCACGGAATGTATCCACACGGATATCCTCAGGGTTTACCTTGATTTCCGTGTCGTCATCAATCTCGGGCATAACCTCTACAGACGCAAATGACGTATGACGTCTGCCCGACGCATCAAAGGGTGATATACGCACCAGTCTGTGAACACCCTTTTCGCTCTTTAAATATCCGTAAGCGTTAAGTCCGCCGATAATTATAGTTACACTTTTAACGCCCGCCTCATCGCCGGGAAGAAAATCTACGGTTTCAAGGCTGTAGCCTCTGCGCTCTGACCAGCGTGTAAACATACGCAGCAGCATCTGTGCCCAGTCCTGAGCCTCTGTGCCGCCGGCGCCTGCGTGAATGGTAAGGATTGCGTTGTTTTTATCATACTCACCGGAAAGCAGTGTTTCCAGTGTCATCTCCTCTACCTTTTCCTTCATAGACTTAAGGGCCGCAAGCATCTCTCCGTCAGCCTCGGTTTCGCCCTCGTCAGCCATCATTTCCGCAAGAACGAGAGTATCTTCATAATCACTTACAAGACTGTTATACTTTTCTACCTTATTCTTAAATTCCTTGGTACGCTGGAGTATCTTCTGGCTTTTTTCCATATCGTCCCAGAAGCCGTCCTGAGCCGCCTGCTGTTCCAGCTTTTCAATCTCTTCTATCGCTCCTGCGATGTCAAAGTGAATCCCTCAATTCGTCAATGCCCGGTTTTACCGACTGCACTTCAAGTCTGTATTCGTCTATAAGCATTTAATCACCTTCCTTTATGGTTATTTATATTTTTTATTTTAATTTTTGATTACTCGTTCATTCCGCAGCACTTTTTATATTTCTTTCCGCTGCCGCAGGGACAGGGATCATTTCTGCCAATCTTTTTGCTCTTTACCACCGGCTTTTTCTCCAAGGTGCCGTCGCTTCCGTGGGATGCGGTCATCTGCTTTACTGCAGACTCATCGTGCTTAATCTCCTTTTCAATACGTACCGAGAAAAGCAGCTTTATAACATCCTCACGGATATTGCCCAGCATCTCCTCGTACATATTATAGCCTTCTTCTTTATACTCAATAACCGGATCTCTCTGGGCATAAGCACGAAGTCCTATACCCTTTCTCAGCTGGTCCATATTGTCTATATGGTCCATCCACTTGGCATCTACCACCTGCAAAAGAATTATGCGCTCTATCTCACGCATTCTTTCCTCGCCGAATTCTGCTTCCTTTTCTTCATACCGTTTCAAAGCCGCATCAAGAAGTATATCGTGGAGTTTTTCCTTGGTCATACCTTCTCTTTCCTGCTGTGTGAAATCAAGTGTACCCTCAGGCACAAAGAACTTTTCGGCAAAGTCGGAAAGACCTGTCATATTCCAGTCATCAATATACTCGGCACTGCCTGTGTAGGATTCTATTATATTATCCACAAAGCCTTCCATCATAGTCATTATAGAATCACGGATGTTTTCGCCGTTCAAAACCTTATTGCGCTGTGAATATATAACGTTTCTCTGCACGTTCATAACATCGTCATACTGGAGCACGTGCTTACGTATCTGGAAGTTATTGCCCTCAACTCTTTTCTGGGCATTCTCTATGGTGCCGGTGAGCATTTTATGCTCAATAGCCTCGTCTTCTCTGAGTCCCAGTGTGTCCACTATTGCCTGAAGTCTTTCAGAGCCGAAGAGTCTCATCAAATCATCCTGCAATGCTATATAAAACTTTGATTCACCCGGGTCACCCTGACGTCCTGTACGGCCACGGAGCTGATTGTCTATTCGTCTTGACTCATGGCGCTCAGTACCTATAATGAAAAGTCCGCCCGCTGCAACCACTGCATTATGGTCATCAGCAATCTCTGCCTTAAACCGTTCTTCAAGCTCTTTAAAGGTTTTACGTGCAGAAAGAATCTGCTCATCGTCTGTTTCTGAAAAACCGATTGACTCTAAAATCAGCTCATCGCTATAGCCAAGTTTTTTCATTTCTTTCTTTGCCATAAACTCGGCATTGCCGCCAAGCATAATATCCGTTCCACGTCCTGCCATATTGGTAGCAATGGTTACGGCGCCGCCTTTACCTGCCTGGGCAACAATCTCTGCTTCCTTTTCGTGATGCTTGGCATTGAGCACCTGATGGGCTATTCCTCTCTTTTTAAGCAGTGAGCTCAAAAGCTCGGATTTTTCAATGGTTACAGTACCCACCAGCACCGGCTGGCCTTTTTTATGACATTCTTCTATACGGTCAATAACAGCATTAAACTTACCTGCTTCTGTTTTATACACAGCGTCGCCGTGGTCTATACGTATCATAGGCTTATTTGTGGGGATTACCACTACATCAAGCTTATAAATACCCTGAAATTCTGCTTCTTCCGTTTCGGCGGTACCGGTCATACCTGAAAGCTTTGAATAAAGCCTGAAATAATTCTGGAATGTGATAGTGGCAAGGGTTTTGCTTTCATGTGCTATATTTACATTTTCCTTAGCCTCTATCGCCTGATGCAGTCCATCGCTGTAACGTCTGCCTATCATAAGACGTCCGGTGAATTCGTCTACTATTATAACCTCGCCGTCTTTTACCACGTAATCCTTATCCCTCTGCATAATGCCGCGGGCGCGGATTGCCTGATTGATATGATGGGAAAGTGTCATATTGTCAGGGTCAGAAAGATTCTCCACATTAAAGGCAGCTTCCGCTTTTTTAACTCCCTTTGCTGTGAGGGTTGCAGTGTTTGCCTTTTCATCTACTATATAATCTGCATCTATATCATCGTCAAGCTGCTTGGAGTCCTGCTCCTTTATAACCAGCTTTTTAAGAGTTGATGCAAACCTGTCCGCCACATTATAAAGCTCTGTGGATTTATCTCCTATTCCCGAGATTATAAGAGGTGTGCGTGCCTCGTCTATAAGGATTGAGTCAACCTCGTCCACAACGGCAAAGTTATGACCTCTTTTTTGCACCATCTGCTCTTTGTACTTAACCATATTATCACGGAGATAGTCAAAGCCAAACTCGTTATTGGTGCCGTAGGTGATATCGGAATCATAGGCTTTTTTTCTGTTCTCACCCTCTACATCGTGGGTTATAAGACCTACGGTGAGCCCTAAAAATCTATGGATTTTACCCATCTGCTCACTGTCACGCTTTGCAAGGTAATCGTTAACAGTTACAACGTGAACACCCTTGCCGGTAAGCGCATTAAGATAGCAGGGCAAAGTAGCCACAAGGGTTTTACCCTCACCGGTTTTCATCTCGGCAATTCTGCCCTGATGCAGCACTATACCGCCCAGAAGCTGAACGTCAAAATGACGCATACCCAACACACGCACGCTTGCCTCTCTTACAACGGCAAATGCCTCCGGCAGAATATCGTCCAGTGTTTCGCCATCTGCAAGGCGCTTTTTGAATTCATCTGTTTTGGCTTTAAGCTCTGCATCAGAAAGTGATTGCATATCGCTTTCAAGCTCATTTATGGTTTCCACAACAGGCAGAAGTCTTTTGATTTCGCGGTCACTGTATGAACCGAAAATCTTCTCTGCAATGGATTTAAACATTCAAGTCAGTCCTTTCAAACTACATATTCATTCAAAGACACAAATGCTTACACGCATACATCATAAGTATACCACAGGTTACAGCTCTTTAGCAATACTTTTTAATTTGATTTTCATTTATTAACATATTTTTAACATTCATTGGAAAAAACATTCGAAAACAGTTGAAAATCCATTTATTTAATGTTAAAATAACTATGTATGTTCATTTATAAGGGGTGTTAGGTGTGATTGCAAAGGCTAACAGCTGTGCCCTGTCCGGGCTTGACGGCATAATAGTCACAATAGAGGCAGACTGCTGCAACGGGTTGCCGGCTGTGGAAATAGTAGGTTTGCCTGATGCAGCTGTGAAAGAATCCAAAGAACGTGTCCGTTCGGCAATTAACAACTCACACTTTGTTTTTCCGCAAAAACGTCTTGTGGTAAACCTTGCCCCTGCATATATGAAAAAAGAAGGCGCTTATTTTGATTTACCCATAACAATTGCAGTTTTATCCGCATCAGGACAGCTTGACGATAAGCTCTCTGAGGGGTACATCTTCATTGGCGAGCTGGCTCTGGACGGAACATTACGCAAAGTAAACGGCGTTTTGCCAATGCTTATAGAGGCGCGGAAAAAAGGCTTTAAAAAGGCAATTGTTCCTGCGGAAAATCTTCTGGAGGCAGCAGTGGTTGAAGGTGTGGAGGTTTTCGGAGCCGAAAGTCTTTCACAGGTTACAGCACACTTAAAAGGCGAGGGAACTCTTCAGTCTGTGGTTCTGGATTTGTCGGAAATGTTTACAAAGCCTGCCGCTGTGTGCGGAGATTACGGCGAGGTAAAGGGTCAGGATGGCGCAAAGCGGGCGCTTGTTATTGCAGCTGCGGGCGGTCATAATGTGCTGATGCTGGGCGCACCGGGCGCAGGCAAAACAATGCTTGCAAAAAGGCTGCCTACCATAATGCCTGAAATGAGCTTTGAGGAGGCTTTGGAGGTTACAAAGATTTATTCTGTAGCCGGAAAGCTTTCTAAAGAGGACTCGCTTATAACAACAAGACCTTTCAGAAATCCACATCACACAGTATCGGCTGTTGCCATAACCGGCGGCGGAGCAAACCCTAAACCGGGTGAGATTTGCCTTGCCCACAGAGGCGTGCTGTTTTTAGATGAGTTTCCGGAGTTTCGCAAGGACACCATTGATGCTATGCGGCAGCCACTAGAGGATGGGCAGTTTACAGTGTCGAGAGCAAACGCTGCTGTAACTTTTCCAAGCTCGGTAATGCTGGTTGCCAGTATGAACCCCTGCAAATGCGGGTATTATGGTGATAAAAGCAGAGAATGTAAGTGCAGCGCCAATGATATACAGCGGTATATGAACAAAATTTCCGGACCTATGCTTGACAGGATAGACATTCATATTCAGGTGCCGTCTGTAAAATACAGTGAGCTTACCGAAAGCCACAAAACCGCCACAAGCGCAGAAATGAAAGCACAGGTGGATAGGGCAAGGGCGATGCAGGCTGAAAGATATAAAGACGAAAGCTATCTTTCCAATGCAGACCTTGACGATAAAGGAATAGAAAAATACTGCAGGATCGATAAGCAGTCCAAGGAGCTGCTTGAGGATGTTTTTGAAAAGATGGGGCTTTCGGCAAGGGCGTACACCCGAATACTTAAGGTTGCCCGCACCATAGCAGACATCTGCGGATGCGAAAACATAGAATCTGCCCATATAGCAGAGGCTGTCCAGTACAGGAGTCTTGATAAAAAGTTCTGGTTTTCCTGATACCGTACAGGCGATATATAAACAGGTAAATAAATTATAAATAATTCAGCATAAATTCATTTAAGGAGATGTTCCAATGGAAGCAACAATAGAAATCAAAAAGCTTTTCCGCGCAAACGGTGAATACGACAACAAGGAAATCCTTGTAGGCGGATGGGTGAAAAGTCTGCGTGCGTCAAACGTATTCGGATTTATAGAGCTTAATGACGGCTCCTTTTTCAAAAATCTTCAGGTGGTTTTTGAAAAGGATATTATTTCAAACTACGACGAGATTGCAAAGCTTAATATCGGCTCAAGCCTTATTATACGCGGAACTCTTGTGCCCACTCCCGATGCAAAGCAGCCCTTTGAGCTTAAAGCTAAGGAGATAAATGTAGAGG
>JAZNZL010000086.1:0-2513 GCA_045594925.1 Clostridia bacterium | reverse complement strand
TAATAAGAACGTGCTTAATATCATAAAACATTGAGTAATATGCGATTGTATAACCAAAATATGTACCCATTGTATCATATATATCTGCTGCTCTGGGGTCGTCTTTTTCCATAAAGCCCTGAACAACCTTAAGCTTTTCTGCAGGTGAAAGCGATTCATCAAGCTCAATACCCGCTTTCGGTGCAAGTTTAATTACCGCATCCTGTGAAAAATACTTAACTCCACAGCCGTAATCGCCACTCCACTCGTCTACCATAGCGCCTTTATTAAAGTCTACCGGAACGAATGCAAGTTCATTAAGCCAGCCGGTGATATTACCATCTTTATCAACATATCCGGCAGCTTCGCTTGTACCCATAGCTACGCCTAAAACGTTATTATCCTCAAGGCTCATAGCGCCTGCCAAAGCGGTTACGTCACCATCGTTTGCTACCTCTACCGGAACATCTCCGATTTCCTTAGCAACGTCTATATACATATTCTTAACGTGCTTTTCAAAGTCCTCGTCTGAAACCTTCAAGAAAAGTGATGCAACCATTATTTTATTATCAATATAAACACCTGCTGACGAAACGCCGATTGCATCTACACGGGGCATGTGTGATGCCGCTGTTTTCATAGCACTGAGGATTCCGTCATAGTGATATTTAGGATCGCTTTCAAGCTTCGGGAACCACACAACCTCTTCTGAATACACTGTTTCACCATCTACAACAGCTGAAACCTTACGGTCACTGCCACCGGCATCAAACCCGATTCTGCATCCGTCAAGGTGTCTGCCTACCGGAGATGAAACATCATTCTCTGCCGGAGCATCACAAACGTTTTCTACATACACAACCTCAAAAGGCTTCTCGTATACTCGCGCCATAAAGTTAAAATCAAACTCTCTTGCTCCGCCGATTCTATAATCATTCGCTATGCGCTCATAAAGGTCCTTTGAGCCGGCAACGTATACTTTATATCCGCCTTTCGCCCAAAGAAGAGTTTTTATGATTCTTTCAACTATCTCATAATTCTCAACATCGTGACCTGTGCCCTCCTTATAAACATCCAGCTTATAAACTGCCACAAGTCCGCCATTTCTTTCTACGCAAACCGCAACCTCCTGCGAATCTGCCTTTGCCACTGATGCTTTAAAATCATTTATGACCTTCACCATTGGCTTAAATTCAGGTTCAAGCTTTGCTATCATATTCATTCTCCTTTATATCTGATTTCACCGCCGAGAATTGTCATCTCTACATTGATTTTCTCATCAGTGATTATTATATCTGCTCTCTTACCTATCGACAGAGAACCTATATCTTTATCCTCGCCAAGCGCCTTTGCCGGATTGATTGACGCACAGGCAACCGCTTCATAAAGCTCTAAATCTGTATTCTCATAAAGATTTTTCACTGCATCATTGAGATTAAGAACACTGCCGGCTATTGTGCCATCAGGCATTAAGCACTTTATTCCCTCTTTATGTACCGGCTGACCGCCAAGTGTATAATCACCGTCGGGCATTCCGCCGGCTCTGATACAGTCTGTTATAAGACACAGCTTATCGCCCTTAAGCTTTGCGACAAGGCTGAAAAGACCTTTATTTACGTGGAAGGTGTCTGCTATGAGCTCTGTGCTGACATTATCATCAGCAAGTGCCGCACCCACCACACCGGGACTGCGGTGTGAGAGAGCTGTCATAGCATTGAACAGGTGAGTAGTATGGCGAACGCCTTTTTCTATACCTGCCACAGCTTCTTCGTAGGTGGCGTTAGTATGACCCATTGACACCAGAACGTCTGTTTCTTTTGTTACTTTTTCTATACATTCAGCTGCACCGTCTACCTCAGGAGCAACTGTGAACAGCTTAACAATATCTGAATGTTTCTTTATAAAGTCTGCATCAGGTCTTAAGATATGCTCCTCTGCCTGTGCACCTTTCTTAGCGGCATTTATAAATGGACCTTCACTATTTACACCCAGAATTCTTGCTCCATAATACTCACCGCTGTTTTTTATGCTTCTTACAGCATCAAAGGCTGTTTCTATCTCGTCTTTTGAAACAGTCATCGTGGTAGGGCACCATGCTGTTACACCATTTTTAATAATACCCTCTGCCATTTTCTTTATGCCGGCTGCATCGCCGTCTGACACATCTGCTCCAAGGTATCCGTGAATATGCATATCCACAAGACCCGGCAGTACATACTTGCCTTTGGCATCTATTACCTCATAATCAGATATATTTATATCTTTTATTTCAGCAATCTTTTCTATTTTATCCGAAAAAACAACTGCAAGATTCTCTGCTACTGCATTCTCAAGTACAACTTTTCCGTTTACTATACACTTCATATCTCTTCCTCTTTTCTTAACGGTATTTATTTTTATCAATCAAGAAATATAGGGTTTGTCCACGCGTATTTTCCTTCTTTATCCACCACAACAGCGCGGATGTATTTATTTATACGTTTAAAACGACTCATATCATACTCGCCGTGAACAACCATACCGTTATCATCAAC
>JAZNZL010000085.1:0-3442 GCA_045594925.1 Clostridia bacterium | reverse complement strand
ACAACATCCAATGTTACAGCAGATACTGGTGTTACAACTTCTGCGGCTGTGATTGCTTTTGTGATTACATTGAATGCAACTGTTTCAGGTGCTGTGAAGTCACCATACTTAATTGTAGCAACGCCGTCTGCATAAGCGATTGTGAGATCTTCAAATGCAACGTCAGATGTGGTTGAATCTGCGTGTGTAGCTACTACTTTAAAGCCTGTGATATCCTGAATTTCAGCTTTTGCTTCAGCTTCGCCGAATGTTTCACCTGCAGCTATATAAACTTTGATAGCTTCTGCAGGAATACCTGTTGCTGAAATTGATGTGATGGGTGATGCGGGAGTTGTTAATGTAACATTTACTGTACCGGTATCGATGCCCTTATATGTAACATCTACAGGATATACACTACCTACTGCAGCGTCTGCTGATACTGCGAAATCTGCTTCTGTTGTATCATCAAATGCAACGTTTGTAGCAGTTGTAGCAGCAATCTGTGCATAGTCTACAGAAATCTTACCTTTAAGCAATTCTTTCCAAGCAGCAGCATCTGCAGGAACTGAACCGCTTTCAATAGTAAGAGCCTTTGAAGCAGCTGTAAGGTTAGCTGATTCTTTTACGTATACACCTTTAAGCGAAGCAACCTCTGTTACCTTGTCGCCACCGGCATAAAGGTCTACCTTGTCTGTACCGCCTGCACGCTGTGAAAAGCTTATAGCAGTGTCTGTATCAGTAGCCTTGGCTTCCTGAGCTATATACTGCATATCTGCTGCAGGTGTGTTGTCAGACAATGCGGTGTTCTCGTTAACTGCCAGGAATGTCACCTGTCCGTCAACTGCACCAGAAATTGTTACCTTGAGTTTTCCGCTGTCTTCAGCAGCTGAAAGAGTAAGCTCAGATGCAGCGAAAACGTTTGTGGAAAGCATTGCTACGCAAGCTGCGAATGCTACGCCTCTTGCCAATATCTTTCTCAATTTCATTTTTCCATCTCCTCTCAAAATTTGCCGTAACAGCTCAACTGTCAAGGCATAAATAAATAGATAATGAAAGTTATACAATCATATTATAAATGGATTCAGGCAAAATTTCAAGTATTATTTTTTGTTTTTTGCCGGATTCGCCTCTTTTTGTGTGTTTTAGCCAAAAAACTTTTGATTTTTTGGTGATTGTAACAATTCGGTTACAAAACTGGAATATATTTCCTGTTATGTGTGGATTATTCTGTCTGTTCTTTGGTCAAGACCATATTCACACCATCAGTGAAGAACACTCCATCATCTGTATAAAATATTGCCTTAACACCAAGCGTCTCTGCTGTTTCTATGCCTTTATCCTTTCCCATTACATAAAGCGCTGTGGAAAGAGCGTCTGCCATAGTGCCATCCTTTGCAATAACTGTTACGGACCTGACTCCGTTTTCCGGATTTTTACCTGTTGAGGGGTCTATTATATGATGATATATTTTCCCATCCCGTTCAAAGCACCTTTCATATCCGCCACTGGTTACCACACATTCATCCTCTGCCTCTACATACCCAAAGGTATTACCCCGCGCCTTTTCCGGATGCTGCAAGCCTATCTTCCAGCTGCGGTTGCCGTTTTTGCCTATAACAGAAATATTACCGCCAAGGTCGGCTATGGCGGATTTGACGCCGTGTGATTTGAGTGTTTCCGTTACTCTGTCAGCGGCATAGCCTTTTGCTATGCCCCCAAGGTCTATAGCCATACCATCTTTAGGAAGCGTGACAGTGGAGTCTGCCTTATCAATGACAACATCACCAATACAGTTAAGCGCTTTGGAAAGCTCATCTTCTTCAGGAACATTCCCACCGCCGGATATATTCCACAAATCCGATACCGGCTTTGTGCTTATATCAAATGCGCCGTATGTAGCTTCTTTATAATATGCAGCCCTTTCAAGCAGTTCGACAGTTTCGCTATTAACCTTTACTGCTTGTCCCCTCTCGGATGAGTTGATTGCCCATATATCGCTATGGGGCAGATACGCACTTAGAAGGTTTTCTATTCTTTCAATTTCATCAAAGCACTTATCCACGGCGGTTTTGTTGTTTGCTGTGATGGTTATGACGGTATTTAGCATATACTCCGTACGGGAATAGTCTCCCTGACGCATCCACAAAGCTACAACTACCGCCGCAAGTGCTACGACTACAGCCAAGACTGTTTTTTTCATAATGTTCACCTTTTAGTTTCTGCTTGCATTTAGTTTTTCTTTCCTTTATATTATCACATTTACAGTGGATTGTAAATAATTACACTGACAAACCCGTCTACACCACATACGCACACTGGGCTATAAGAGGATAGCAATCAGCTTTTATCTGCTCAAACTGTTCAAAGGGCAAAGGATTTGTACCGCTGCCCACCTCCACAGTGAATGCGGGAAGGTTGAATTTTTCCAGATACCAGTCTTTAAAGCCTGAATATGAACTGATACCGCCTGCCGTATCAAGAGTGTATCCCGAGGCATCAGCCAGTGCCCTTGCCTCCCGGTAGAATCCGAAGCCGTTAAACGACCAGTAGATAACCTCTCCCTGTGAATGGAATGCCACTGCAAAGGGAAACTCCTCATCCAGTACAAGCTGTCTTACGGCTGCCGTCTCCGGCTCTGAGAAGGGAAATTCCCCCGGATAGCGTCTGGGTCCCGGCTGACCGTATCCGCTTTCGGCGGCTATCTTTTTATATTCATAAAAAAGAGCGTCGTAATTATGGTTTAAATCCACACCGTTGATATTTGCCTGCCAAACCTGAGAAGCATCGGCACCATCAAGCAGCTGCATAACCGACAGATACTGGGGGTTATCCGGAGTCAGTCCGTTTATAACAATATTTACTCCGTCAGGGTTAATCATAGGTGCTACATAATATGTAGCTTTTTTGAAAAGCTCGCCGGCATCATAACCACCGATACTGCCACCGGTTTTTATTGCTTCAATAAAATCTTCGCACCAGTTCGCCAGAAGCGAGGCTGTTATCCATTCAAGAGCGTGATGGGCGCCATTTAAGAAAATCTTATTTTCGCCTTCGCCGATAACCGCGCAATAAAGCTCTCTGTCCTGCACACTTTTACCAAAGGAAAACACCCGGGCATAATTTTCATCAAGCTCGCTTTTCCACTGGGTAAGCTTTTCGTAATCGAAATTATTATAATCCATTTTAAATGCACCTCCCTGAAACATTATATGTTATCACCGGCTGAAGGTTGATGGATATAATTTTTCTTGATTTTTTTCATATACTGATATATAATCATATAAAGGAGATGATTTTATGAAACTCATTCTTGCTATTGTAAACGACGAAGATGCTAACAAGGTTTTAAGCGAACTTAACAAAGCAGGCTTTTCCGTTACTAAGCTCGCCACCACCGGCGGTTTTCTGCGTTCGGGTAATGTTACAATGATTATCGGCACAGAAGAAGAAAAGGTTGATA
>JAZNZL010000084.1:0-7548 GCA_045594925.1 Clostridia bacterium | reverse complement strand
CAGAGTGCAGCTTATTTACTACACGTCAAGGTTTGTTACATACTGTGCGTTCTCTTCTATAAACAATCTTCTGGGTTCTACCTCATCGCCCATCAGAATTGTAAATATTTCATCGGCTTTTTCAGCGTCTTCCAATGTTACCTTAAGCAGAATCCTGTTCTTCGGGTCCATAGTGGTTTCCCAAAGCTCCTCAGGATTCATCTCACCAAGACCTTTATATCGGCTTATATCTACCTTCGCATTTGCATCGCCGTCTTTAAGCTCTTCGCTTATTCTGTCCCTCTCGTCATCACTGAAGGCAACCTGACTCTTTTTACCTCTTGTAAGCTTATAAAGCGGGGGCTTTGCAAGGTATATATGTCCCGTTTCCACAAGGGGCTTCATAAACCTGAAGAAAAACGTTAAAAGAAGTGTCTGGATATGTGCACCGTCAACGTCGGCATCGGCCATAATTATTACTTTATCGTATCTTAACTTTTCAAGGTTAAATTCTGTTCCTATACCTGTTCCAAGTGCCTGTATTACAGGTGTGAGCTTATCGTTGCCGTAAACCTTATCCTCACGGGCTTTCTCAACGTTAAGCATTTTACCCCACAAGGGAAGTATTGCCTGATACTTACTGTCTCTGCCGTTTTTAGCAGAGCCGCCCGCTGAATCTCCCTCCACTATGTAGATTTCTGTTTTAGTGGGGTCTTTAACTATACAGTCGGTAAGCTTTCCGGGAAGTGTTGATGATCCAAGCGGTGTTTTTCGTGTGGCTTCCCTTGCTTTTCTTGCTGCTATTCTCGCTCTCGCTGCAAGCAGAGCCTTTTCTATAATAGCCTTACCTACATTTGGGTTTTCCTCAAGGAAATCTGCAAGCTTTTCCTTTACCATACTCTCAACGAGAGTTCGCATTTCCGAGTTACCCAGCTTGGTTTTGGTCTGACCCTCAAACTGAGGTTCCTCAAGCTTTACGGAAATTACCGCTATAAGACCTTCCCTTGCATCATCACCGGTAAGCTCCTCATCGTCTTTCATAAGCTTATACTTTCTTGCATAGTCAACCAGCACCTTTGTCAGTGCTGCCTTAAAGCCTGTTTCGTGGGTTCCTCCCTCGGTGGTTGAAATGTTGTTTGCAAAGGATTCTATAGTTTCGTCAAAAGCCGTACTCCAGGAAAGTGCAACCTCTGCAAAGGAGCCGTTTTTCTCTCCGCTTACATAGATTACGTCCTCGTGGATTGTTTCAAGTGAGTCTTTTCTTGATTTTTTATCATTGAAAAGGTATGAAACAAAGTTCTTTATACCGCCGTCATACTGGAGTATTTCTTCTTTTTTGTCTTCTCTTTCATCAGCAAAACGGATTTTGATGCCGCCATTCAAAAACGCCTGTTCTCTTAATCTTTTAAGCAAAACAGCATAGTCATACTCGGTGGTTTCAAATATTTCAGGATCTGCCCAGAATGTTACCTCTGTTCCCGTTCTGTCAGTTTTGCCGACAGCTGTAACCTCACCCTGAGGCACACCTCTGCTATATGACTGATGCCATATGTTTTCGCCATCGTGAACGTTTACCTCAAGCTTTGTGGAAAGTGCGTTTACAACTGATGCACCAACGCCGTGCAAACCGCCTGATACCTTGTATCCGCCGCCGCCGAATTTACCGCCTGCGTGAAGCACTGTAAATATAACGTCAATGGTGGATATACCCATCTTGGGGTGTATGCCGTGGGGCATACCGCGTCCGTTATCCTTGACAGTCACGGAATTATCGTCATTTAATATAACATCTATCTGTGTGCAAAAGCCAGCAAGGGCTTCGTCTATACTGTTATCAACTATCTCATATACAAGATGGTGAAGACCTCTCTGTGACGTTGAGCCTATATACATACCCGGCCTTTTACGTACAGCTTCAAGTCCCTCAAGCACCTGAATATTGCTTTCATCATAATTTTGGCTTACCTGATTGCTCATTTAATTAACCAATCCTTTCTTCTGCCTTATCTTCCTTATTTTTAAAATCCGCTTTCCTCTTCAGCCCTTTTTAAAAGTGTAGCTGCTGAAACCGGTGACAGGTATACTTTTTTTATATTGCTTTTTTCTTCAGTTATTATGAATGTACGGGGAATTTCCTCACTGACGTTTATTACTTCCCCTTTATCCTCTGCATACTGCAGATACTGCCTTGTCCATTTTGATACGGTGGTATTATCCATATCAAATATAGCTATTATATTTTTTTTAAGCAGAGAAACGTCCCCGCCGATATGAATATACATAGGCTTTCCTTTCGGGAAAAATTAAATTATTTTTCCGTTTTCTATTTCAAAATATTTTATATTATCGTTTTTCTTACCTACGTCTGCATTTGTTAAGGTTATTATAACCTGCTTGCCCGAAAGCGTTGAAAGTAAAAATTTTCTTCTTGATTCATCAAGCTCGCTGAAAACATCGTCTAACAAAATTATAGGATATTCGCCTTTAATATCTTTTATAATCTCGCTTTCGGCAGTTTTCATAGACAGTACTATTGACCGAAGCTGACCCTGAGAAGCAAAAAACCTTGCACTTTTGCCGTTTATTAAAATATCTGCATCGTCTCTGTGAGCACCCTTTAAGGTTGTTCCCATAACAATATCTCTCTCAAAAGATGCTTCAAGCTGATTTATAAAAAATTCTCTGTCAGAAAAATTTTCTATACTGGGTTTATATATAAATTCAATTTTTTCTTTATTTTCGCTTATGCTTTCGTAAATCTTTCCCGCATACTCGGAAAAAACCTTAATAAACTTTTCCCTTACCTCGCAAATTTTAGAGCCATATTCAAAAAGCTTTTCGTTATATATTTCAAGCTGGCTTAAGGTAGGATTTTTTTCTTTAATAAGATTATTCCTTTGCTTTAAAACATATATATAAGCCGACAAAAGCTTAAAATATCCGGCCTTATTTTTTGAAAGAAAGGAATCAATATATTCTCTGCGCAGTGACGGCGCGCCTAAAATATAATTTGTATCCGACGGCATAAAAAGCACTGTATTTACAATTCCCAATATTTCGCTCAGCTTTTCAACTGGGTTTCCGTTTAAATAAATGCTTTTTTTACTGCCTAAATCAATTTTTGAATATATTTTTCTTTCCTGTCCATTGATATTGAGTTCAAATTCAGCTGCCAGCGATGAGCTTTTTTCACCGAATTTTATAACGTCTTTTTCCTTTTGATTGTTTCTGCAGGATTTTCCGTTTGTAAAATAATTAACCGCTTCTAAAAGATTAGTCTTTCCCTGACCGTTCTTACCGTAAAAAATATTTACCTTATCACAGAATTCTATATTTTCAAAAGAAAAATTGCGGAAATTTTCTACACGCAAGTTTTTTATAAGCATATATTCACCTGCTTACTTTTACCTTTATAATCTGCCCGTCGTAACGCACCTCAACCTCTTCGTCGCCGTAAAGCTTTTTGCCGCGACGGATTTCTTTCTCGCCGTTTACATAAACATACCCTTCCTGAACAAGATACTTTGCGTCTGCTCCATTTTCGGTAATGTTTGCAAACTTTAAAAGCTGGTCAAGCTTTATATATTCACTGTTTATTTTAATATTTTCCATATATTCACCTATTAAAGCTGACGGGGCTGTATTATATACAAAAAGCTGTCACCCTCTACAGGCATTATTTTGCAAGGGCTTTTTTCATTTTTAAATTCAAAATATATTTCGTTTGTATCTATTGCCCTTATAGCATCTGTCAAAAGCTTTGCTCCCAGACCTATCTTAAGCTCGCCGTCAGTATCTACTGAAATCTTATCGTGAATCTGTCCTCTTTTTGTAAAGCAGTCAATATTTAAAACGCCGTTTTTAATATCAAATATAACAGGAATCTTTGGGTCATCATAATTTATAATAACAGCTGCTCTGTCTACAGACTGTGCTATTTTGTCATAATCTGCTTTGAATTTCATTGTGCTGTCCTTTGGAATAAGTCTTTCATAATCCACAAACTCACCCTCTAAAAGACGCGCCACAACAGTTGCTCTGTCAAACTCAAACATAACAGCTTCATCTTTAACAGTTATATTAACTATAGTATCGTCTTCCTTTAAAATTTTAGAAAGCTCATTTAATGTTTTTGCCGGAATTATAAATTCAGTATAATCAATACCTGTTTCAGGTATAATCTGATTTCTTACAGCCATTCTGTAACGGTTAAGACCAACAGCTGTAAGTCTGCTGTTTCTTATTTCAAACTTAATTCCGTTTAATATTGGCATACTGCTTTCTGCATCAGGAGCAAAGACTGTATATTTAATAACAGTTTTTAAATCCTTAGAATAAATTTTTATATTTTTACCATCTTCAACCTTATCCATTTCAGGAAAACCGTCAGCAGGCAGATACAAAAGAGAAAGAGAAACCTCTCCGCCGGAAATTCTTACTTCGCTCTGGCTTACTGTTTCAAAGGTAATATTGCCCTGAGGCATTCTTTTTATAATATCAGAGAAAATTCTGCCGTCTATAACAAGCGAACCTTTTTCCTTAACTGTTGCCTCTGCAAAAGCCTCAAGACTTATTTCATTATCCGTTGCAAAGAATGTTAAAACCATATCCTCAGCATCTATCTTGATACCTCTTAAAAGCTCTTTTACATTGGCAGGGTCCACTGCTTTTGAAACAGTGTTAAGACAGGAATCCAGAATATCTTTATCACAAACAAATTTCACGGCTATTCTCCTTTGTTACTTTTTAAAAATTATGTATAAAAAAGCTTTTTTAAGAGCACAATTTACACAGGTTAATTATAACAAATTTTTTAAAAAAGGTCAACGTTTTCGGCTAATTTTTTTGTTATTTTTTAGTTACAAAAAACGCTGAAAAAACGCCTTTATAAACAGATAAATATATATAATAATTTATATAAATAAAGTAACAGAAGCAGTAGGGGTGTGGATATCAAGGAAAAGGGGCAAAAAGGCAAAGGACAAGCCGATTCTTTCATATGAAAATAAGAGGATAAAATTTATAATTAAAAAGATGGATTATGAATAACTTTTTTACATAAAATAACATCACGCCCAATCAATGTGGACAGTGAATAAAAAAACGTGATTGAAATTCAAATAAAAATCTCAATCACGTACGTAATACAAAGAAAAATTAAGACTTAAAATTATCCACGTGGATTATTTTTCCAAATCGTCTAAAATGGTGCTTACTGATGCGTGGGTTTTGGAATTTGAAACAAGATCGCTTTCGATTTTGTTTATACCGTGAATAACTGTAGTATAATGTCTGTCACCCAAAAGCTGTCCGATGGCTGTCTGTGACAGGTCTGTAAGCTCTTTTAATATATACATAGCCACCTGACGTGGATAAGCTATATCATTTGTCTTTCTCTGGGACTTAAGGTCTGCAGGTTTCAGGTTGTAATGCTTTGCAACAGTATCGAGGATAAGTTCCGGAGTAATATTTTTCTTTTTCTCCATTTTGAAATCCTTCATAGCCTCTTCCACAAGAGAAAGAGTGATTTCTCTGTTCATAAGCTGATGGTATGAAAGTATTTTTTTCATAGCACCTTCCATTTCTCTTATGTTTGATGTAATGTGTGATGCTATATACTGATATATTTCGTCTTTTATGAAAATATTATACTGCTGTGCTTTTTTCTTAAGTATGGCAATTCTGGTTTCAAGCTCAGGCATCTGGATAGACGCTGTAAGCCCCGATGAAAATCTGTTTACAAGCCTGTCCTCAAGATGCTCAAGGTCCTTAGGAGGACGGTCGCTTGAAATAATTATCTGCTTGCCGGAATTGAAAAGCTCGTTAAATGTATGGAAAAATTCCTCCTGAGTGGAGTCTTTTCCACATATAAACTGAATGTCGTCAACCATAAGTATATCCATAGTACGGTATTTTTGACGGAACTGCTCGGTTTTTTCGTCACGGATAGCGTTGATAAGGTCAACTGTAAACTTTTCACTTGAAACGTACATAACCTTTTTATCAGGCGAATTTGCAAGCACGTGATTGCCTATTGCGTGCATAAGATGTGTTTTGCCAAGACCAACTCCCCCGTAAAGAAACAGCGGATTGTAAAGGCTAATTGATTTTTCCGCAACACAATAACATGCGGCGTGGGCAAACTCGTTAGACGGCCCCACCACGAAAGAATCAAATGTGTAATTTGAGTTTAAATAGCTTTTCTGCTCTGCAGCCGGCGCTGAAACGGATGTTCTTTCATTTTGAATCTGCCTCTCCGATGCAAGCAGAACATTTATTGAATCCACATTCAAATCAAGATACAAAAAAGCATTTTTAATAAGGTCGGCAAACCTTTTTAAAATCATTTCCTTGTTAATCTGAAAAGGAACCTCAATAGTTAAAACATCATTTTCATAGCTGACGGGAATAATAGTTTCAATCCAGGTTTTAAAAGCCACAGCCTGAGTCTCCGGACGGATTATCTCTAAAACCTCAACCCAGATTTCAGATAAATTATCAGATAAATTATACATTAAAAACCCATACCTTCTTCCGTAAAAAAGATAATAAAACATTATATAATAAAAGAAAAATGCATCATAAACAATCGGTAAATGTATTCTACCAAAAAAAATGTTTTTTTACAAGAGCAAATTAAACAATAAAAAAACAAAAAACCATATAAAATAAACAAAAATGTATAAAAGGCGCCCTTTCGGTAAAAATATAAAGAAAATAAAAATTAACCATTTTTGAAAAAAAGTGTTGACAAACCTATTCAAACTTGATATAATTCTATAAGTCAGCCGACGAAAGAAAGTTTTTATAAAAAATTTTTTTGTGTGCGGGTGTAGTTCAATGGTAGAATCTCAGCCTTCCAAGCTGATTGCGTGGGTTCGATTCCCATCACCCGCTTAAAAAGCTTTTCGGACCTATACACCGTATTAGCAGATATGCGCCTGTAGCTCAGTCGGATAGAGCAACTGCCTTCTAAGCAGTAGGTCGGGGGTTCGAATCTTCCCAGGCGCGTTTCCTTTTCAAGGTACGGTGGGTATAGTTTAGTTGGTTAGAACGCCGGATTGTGGTTCCGGAGGTCGTCGGTTCGAATCCGACTACCCACCTTTAACTGAAAACCGCCCATCATAAAGTTTATGTATTGGGCTGTAGCCAAGTCGGTAAGGCACTAGATTTTGATTCTGGCATTTCGTAGGTTCGAGTCCTGCCAGCCCAGTTTTAAAATTATCCGGGAGCAATCCCGTTTAAATATATTGGGATATAGCCAAGTTGGTAAGGCACCGGATTCTGATTCCGGCATTTCGGAGGTTCGAGTCCTTCTATCCCAGTTCAGCACGGGCCGTTAGCTCAGATGGTAGAGCACTTGACTTTTAATCAAGTTGTCCGGGGTTCGATTCCCCGACGGCTCATTTAACGAAAAAGACACCCTTTTGGGTGTCTTTTTTCGTTAAGCAACAATGGAGGGAATCGAACCCTGAGAGGGCACCGCGCGTTAAGAAAAAGTTGCCTGTGGCAAGTTTTTCAGCAAGGTGTGCGCAGGCGGGTACTGTGCGATAGCACGGTCGCCGAGCG
>JAZNZL010000083.1:0-1871 GCA_045594925.1 Clostridia bacterium | reverse complement strand
AATATGGACAATAAGTGCTATTATAGTATGCTGTTCCCCGGTATACGTCAACCCGAGACCGTGGTATCACGTATAGGTGATTTTTGGTATAATTCAGAAAAACAAATTATCAAGTTTGATGAAGTTAAGAAAATTCTTGATAAAGAACCTGAAATTTTTGTAAAGGCAGCAACGGAAGCATACGGTGGAAAAGGTGTGACCTATTTAAATGCACAAGATGGCTGTATGAGTGAACAGTTTGAAAAAACCTTTGCCAAAGGTGAAATAATAGTACAGCGACCTATTAAGCAGCACAAGGATATAAGCGCAATAAATGCAGATTCTGTAAACACCATCAGAATCATTTCGTTTTTGACAGAAGACGGAGTAAAGATATATTCAGCTCTTTTGCGTGTAGGACTTAAGGGATCAAAGGTGGATAATGTAACCAGCGGCGGAATGACTGTTGGTATAACAGATGACGGAAAGCTTAAGAAATGGGCATACAAACGCGCTGGAGACAGAGTAGATAAACACCCTTCAAATGATTTTGTTTTTGAGGGATATCAGCTTCCTTGTTTTGAAAAAGCGAAAGCGTTAGTAAAGGAAGCTCATCCTATGATTCCTCATTTCAGACTTGTTTCCTGGGATGTTTCTATAGATGAAGATGGCAATGCTGTTTTGGTAGAAGCTAATTTGTGCAGGGGCGCAGTGTCTATTCACGAAATAAATAATGGTCCTGTTTTTGGTGATGATACAGAAAAAATACTTAAGGAAGTTTTTGGAAATAAAGGTAAGAAGTAATATATAAGGCAGGAGTTTTATATGAAAATTTTAAAATTATCATCATATTGTTTTCCTGAGCAGGTGGCGTCTTCTCATCTTGCAAAGGATATGAATGGAGCGTATGAAAAAGCCGGAATAGTATGTGAGATACATACGCCAACTCCTACTCGCGGAATTGACAAGGAAACAAGAAAAAAGTATAAGAAGATCAAGTATGAGGAACTCAATAACGGATATATTCAGATACACCGTTTCAGCATGTTCCCTGAACCGAAGAACAGCCTTTTGAGAGCGTTCCGTTATACTCTTTGCATAATAAGAAACTTTTTTGCGGGGCTGGGCGCAAAGGATATTGATGTTTTTTATGCATCAAGCACACCGCCGATTAACGGGCTTATAATGTACGCACTTAAAAAGTTTAAAAAGTTCAAAATAGTATACAGTCTTCAGGATATTTTCCCTGATTCACTGGTAAATACCGGTATGACTCATAAGGGGTCAATACTGTGGAAAATAGGCCGTGTTGTAGAGAATATTACATATAAAGCCGCTGATAAAATAATAGTAATATCAGAAGATTTTAAGAAAAACATTATGGCTAAAGGCGTGCCGGAAGATAAGATAGAGATAGTATATAACTGGGTTAACGAAAATAATGTAGTAAATGTTGACCGTAAGGATAATATACTGTTTGATAAGTATAATCTTGACAGGGATAAGTTTTATATTTGCTACAGCGGAAATGTTGGCTATACACAGAATATGGAAATGCTGGTTGATGTGGCAAAATCCATAGAAGACAAAGAGGATATTCAGTTTGTTATAATAGGCGAGGGCGCGTATAAGCAAAAGCTTGAAGAGCTTATAAAGGAAAAGAATGTAAAAAACATTACTTTAATTCCGTTTCAGGATTATTCTGATATTTCTCACGTGTTCAGCCTTGGCGATGCAGGACTTATAATTTCTAAAAAAGACGTCGGCAGCAATTCTGTTCCCAGTAAAACCTGGAGTATAATGTCGGCTGAGCGACCTGTACTGGCGTCATTTGATAAGGGCAGTGAGCTCGATAAAATTATCACTGAAACAAACTGCGGTGTATGTGTAGA
>JAZNZL010000082.1:0-2110 GCA_045594925.1 Clostridia bacterium | reverse complement strand
GATATAACCATCATATCAAGCTCACGTCCTTTTTTCATAGCAGACAGCATCATAGCTGAATTCTCTACCGGTCTGCCATCATCTGAAATTGCCACTGCGCCGGCTTTTTTAAGCTCTTCTATATCAGTTGCTTCTTCGCCTTTAAGCCCTTTTGTGATTGAGCCTATAGGAAACACATTAGCCATATCTGCTTCCTGAGCACGGTTCACTATATATTTTACTGTTTCAGCATTATCTACCGCAGGATTTGTATTCGGCATACAAGCTACAGACGTAAAACCGCCCGCAAGAGCGCTTTTACTGCCGTTTGCTATATCCTCTTTATATTCATATCCCGGTTCCCTCAAATGACAGTGCATATCTACAAGTCCCGGAACAACTATATGACCCTCGGCGTTTATTATCTCCATATCATCTTCTGCCGCAATATCTGCGCCAACAGCAATTATTACCCCGTCTTTTACAAGAATATCGCAAACTTCGTCAGCTTTACCTGCAGGGTCTATCACTCTGCCGCCTTTTATAAGCATTCTCATATATTACACACTCCTTACGAATGTTTATATTCTGTCCTTATTATACAACAATATGAAAAATTTGTCTATACAAAAAATCCGCACATATCGTGCGGATTTGCTGTTATTTCTCTATTATACTTTCGCCTGTCATTTCGGCAGGTTTTTCGTAGCCCATAATATCAAGCATTGTGGGAGCAAGATCGGCAAGTCTGCCTTTCTTAAGCTTAACATCGCCCATTCCGGTAAGAATCAAGGGCACTACGTTTGTGCTATGTGCTGTGAACACATCGCCTGTTACAGGATCGAGCATCTGCTCTGCGTTACCGTGGTCTGCTGTGATAAGCATTACACCACCCATTTGGGCAACCTTATCCGCAATCTTTCCTACGCAGGTATCTACTGCCTCAACTGCTGCAACTGCTGCCTCCATAACGCCTGTATGGCCTACCATATCACAGTTTGCGTAGTTTAGTATAACAACATCGTACTTATCAGTATCAAGTGCTTCCAAAAGCTTATCTGTTACCTCATAAGCACTCATTTCAGGCTGAAGGTCGTATGTTGCAACCTTTGGTGATGCAACTAATATTCTATCTTCACCTTCATAAGTTTTTTCAACGCCGCCATTAAAGAAAAACGTTACATGAGCGTACTTCTCTGTTTCGGCAATTCTGAGCTGTTTTAAGCCAAGCTTACTTACATATTCACCAAAAGTATTTACAAGCTTCTGAGGCTTAAACGCTACCTCTACATTAGGCATTGATGCGTCGTACTGTGTCATACACACAAAGTACAAATCAAGCTTTTCTCTTTCAAAGCCGGTAAATTCACTATCAACGAGTGTTCTGGTAATCTCTCGTGCACGGTCGGGTCTGAAATTAAAAAATATCACAGAGTCACCGGAGCTGATTTTGCCTGTGGGATTACCGTCTTTTGTTATTACTGTAGGAACTACAAACTCATCAGTAACATCGTTATTATATGATTTTTCAATGGCTGTTACTGCTGATTCGCTCTCTTCACCGATGCCATTTACCATTGCATCGTATGCCTTTGACACTCTCTCCCAGCGGTTATCACGGTCCATAGCATAGTATCTGCCCATTACGGTAGCTATCTCGCCAACTCCTATCTCACGGAGTTTTGCAACAAGGCTCTTTGCAAAATCTACTCCGCTTGTAGGAGAAACGTCTCTGCCGTCTAAAAAGCAGTGAACATACACCTTTTCGATTCCCTTTTCCTTTGCAAGCTTTATAAGTGCGTAAAGGTGTTCGTTATGGCTATGAACTCCGCCATCAGAAAGAAGTCCCATAATATGAAGTGCACTGTTTTTCGCCTTACAGTTATCGCAAGCTTTATTGAATGCATCGTTATCAAAGAAATCACCGTCATTTATTGACTTGGTTATTCTTGTCAGCTCCTGATACACTATTGCTCCGGCACCAATATTTGTATGACCAACCTCGCTGTTACCCATCTGTCCGTCAGGAAGTCCTACATCCATTCCGCTGGCGTGAATAACTGTTGTGGGATTCTCCGCCATAAGTTTATCCAAATTAGGAGTATTTGCTGCATAAACCGCATTACCCTCT
>JAZNZL010000081.1:0-2801 GCA_045594925.1 Clostridia bacterium | reverse complement strand
ACAAGCACCTTACCATCGTATTTAAAAGCATTTTCTATAGCAGACTTAAGCTGCTGCCTGTCCTTTGCCATCCCCGTTCCGAATGATGAACCTGCATTTGCAGGCTTTACAAACACCGGATAAGAAAGCTTTCCCTCAATTTCAGAGATTTTCTCGTCCACACTGTCATAACTGCGGACAGTTACCCAGTCTGCCTGCGGAATTCCGGCATATTTGAACACTATTTTAGAGTATTCCTTATCCATGCCTATTGCCGAACCAAGTGTGCCTAAACCAACATACTTAACTCCCGCCATATCAAACAGTCCCTGAAGCTTTCCGTCTTCGCCGAAGGTTCCGTGAAGTACAGGGAAAAACACATCAGCTTTGATAGTGCGTACCTTTTCGCCGTCTATCACAAGCAGAGCCGGAGATTTTGGGTTGTGGTCAACACTTACCCTTGAAAGCTTTTCGCTGTACCAGCTGTCATTCTCAATGCTTTCAATATCCCCATCATAGAGATACCACACACCCTCTTTGGTAATTCCTACTGTTATTACGTCATATTTATCGCCGTCAAGGTTTCTGAGAACTGACGCACTGCTCCTTAACGAAATGGGATATTCTGCAGATTTTCCGCCGAATATTACGCAAACTGTCTTCTTCATTCAAACACCTTCTTAAAATATTATCCCTTTTAATATATTATTATATCACAGCTATATGAAAAATGGAATGGTTTTTTCTCATTTTTATCAGGTTTTTGTTTGATTTTATCTTAAAATTTGCAAAAAAATAATGCCCCGCAATAGCAGGGCATCTACAATCAATATAACCGATTACAATCAATCTGTTGTGTAAGGCAACAAAGCGATGTGTCTTGCTCTTTTGATAGCTGTAGTAAGCTGTCTCTGGTGCTTTGCACAGTTTCCTGTAACACGTCTGGGCAAAATCTTGCCGCGTTCAGAAACAAATCTTCTGAGCTTTGCTACATCTTTGTAATCTATGTGTTCTACTTTATCAGCACAGAAAGCACATACTTTTCTGCGGGGCTTTCTGCGAAAACGCTTTTCTTCCATAGCACTATTCCTCCTTAATTAGATTAGAAAGGAAGATCATCCTCTGCAGGCATTGGAATAAATCCATCGCTTGCGCCGAATGATGCACCGCCGTTTGTCTGCTGTGGTGTGGTATCTGCCATACCGTCAGCTCTGGCTGCACCTTTGTCGCCTGCAAAATATGCCTCATCTACGCTAACCTCTGTAACGTAATGTCTCTGACCGTCCTTCTCATAATTTCTGGTCTGTAATGAACCAACTACACCGAGCATTCTGCCTTTTCCAAAGTTTTTACTGATGAACTCGGCAGTCTGTCTCCAGGCTACGCAGCTGATAAAATCAGCATCATACTCACCATTGGCATTTTTGAAGCGTCTGCTCACTGCAAGTGAAAACGTGCACACGCTTACGCCGTTTGGAGTAGTGCGAAGCTCAGGATCACGGGCGAGTCTTCCCATTAAAATTACTTTATTCATCGAAAAACCTCCCTTAAACAGCAGCTTTTAAATTACTGCTCTTTTCTGATAACGATACTTCTGATGATACCGTCTGTGATGCCGTAAATTCTCTCCAGCTCAGCGATGAATTCTGCCTGTGAAGAAAATTCAATCAAGGTGTAGTAGCCCTCTCTCTTATGGTCGATTTCGTATGCGAGTCTGCGTTTGCCCCACTCGTCTACGTTCTCAACTGTGCCGTTAGCGGCAATGAGGTCTTTGAATTTCGTTACCAAAGAAGCCGTAGCCTCCTCACCTATTGTAGTGTCGATAACGAAAATCGTTTCATACTTGTTGATTACGTTTTCCATTATATAGTCACCTCCTCCCGGACTTATGGCCCTCCGCAATTTTCGGAGAGCAAGGAAGCTGATACCAAATCAGCCTATTTATTGTACTATAACATTTAACCTTTGTCAACATTTTTTTGTTATTTTTATAAGTTACATCTTATCTGCCGCTTTACATATAAAAAGAGCCTTGACCCACAGGCACAAGGCTCTATCACATACCGCTTATTTATTTCGGCAAACTTTAATCCCGTATATGACACTTGCCACTGCATAAGGTATCAGTAAAAGCAGCCATACAACCGTAGCAATTGGCGGCAGGAATATACTTACAAAGCTCAAAAGTCCCATAACAACCGTTTCAAAGCCCACGAATCTGTTTATCTTTCTGGCACTTTCAGTATCAAGGTTATAATTTTTGATATAGTCAAACTTTGGCAGATAATTTCCGATTACAAGGAAAACAATACCTACAATCAGTGCCACAGCCTTTCTTATATCGATGTTCCAGCCCAGAGCGAACCCAAAAGTTATTATCTGCAGAACAACCGTCATAACCGGTATAATCCACTTTGTTGCTGCTTCAAACTTTTTACGTTCTCCGTGCTTATGGGCATTGATATCGTTTATAAAGCAACAGATTATCTGCAATAGCACCATCAAGGCAGGAATGCAGAACACCACAAAGCTCTTTGATGCAAAGTTATCGGGCTTATTATAGATATTAAAATGAATTGCCATTGTGTTGGGCAGTTTCTCCCACAAAGCAACTCCTAAAAAAATTGGCAAGAGGCAAACTATACAGGTTATAACAAGACTTTTCCACTTTATAAATTTCATTTCTTTTCCCCTCCTAATGCGTAAATCCAGGTTAATACTTCTTCAAAAACCGAAGTATTTAGCTCATAGTAAATAAAGTTTTTGTATTTTTGTTCTGTGATAAGGTCTGCTTTTTTTAGTTTTGCCAGATGATACGAAAC
>JAZNZL010000080.1:0-4819 GCA_045594925.1 Clostridia bacterium | reverse complement strand
TATTTACGTTCTCGTCATCCTCTGACAGCACATCATTTACAAAGCTGTCTATATCACCTTTCTTTATACCGGTGTGTTTTTCTTTAACTGCTGTCTTTGAAGCTTTTTTCTCCTCTTCACGGATTTTCTTAAGCTCGTGCATATCATTTTTTAGCATAGAGAAGAATTTACGGATAAGCCCATTCAGCTTTCGCACAAGATTAAACACAGACACATCAAAAACGCATATGATCATCGCTATTACAAAGGCAATCATAAATATATGTGCGCAAACGCCCATAAACGAACGCAAGGGTTCAGCTATCACCGCGCCCACTACTCCGCCGCCGCTTAAGTATCTGCCCTCGTTATAATAATGGCTAAAAAAATTACCTACATAACCGCCATCCTGCGCAAACAGATGATACAGTGCAACAACCGACACAAACAAGAAAGCAGAACACACATACTTGACTATTTTTCTGGGTGTTTTTTCACCTATCATTGAATATATAAGGACACCAATCATTGCAAACGGAAAAACGTATGCGCCCACACCAAACATCCCTTTGAAAAAATCAGACATCACACTGCCGAATATTCCGCAGGCATCTTCAAAGCACACGCATATTGCAACAATTACGCATATAGCTATAAGAAAAATCTCTGTTATTTCATAATTGACAAGAAGCTTCTCTTTTGAAGAAGTCTTCCTCTTTTTCGACTGCTTTTTAGCCATTTATTTTATCCCCCGTTTTTTAAAACAATATTTTAGCAAATCTTCGGATTAACTCTGATATCAGAAGGCTCAATGCAACATCATAAACCGCTGCTACTGCTACCGTTGCAACAAGCACAAGCCACAGTGAATATTCAATCTGGGCAAGTGACGGAAAAAACAAGTTAATACCCAGATACGCAACAATTGCATACAAACAAAACAATAAAATTTTCAAAACCCATTCAAAAACAAGACTATTCTTCTTTTCTATAAGCGCCTTCACAATAGGATAATTACCAAAGAACAGCAGGTATCCGAAAAAAATTGTTTTATCAGGCAGCAGTACAAAAGCTATTGCCGATACCGCTGCATACAGCAGAAGTGCACCTTTTATACCAAACTTTATCATAAGCACACAAACCGTTACCGAGGCAACCGCACACAACACCAGACGCCCCGTAGGCACTATACTCGCCATATACAGCACAACAGCAGAAATTGCTGTGCAAATGCCTGCAAAGGCCACTTTTTTTGAAACTGAATTATTGATATATATCCTCTCCTCATTAACCTGAAGTTAACAGCAAGAAATAAGGTCGCCGCCCATCATCTCACAACAGCAGTCTGCACAAATGAGGTTTGAACAGCAATCACAGGTACTCATACCGCTTTGATTATAACCGCCTGCATTACCCATGTTTCTATACATACTTCCGCTGCGGTTTACAGAATTGAATGCGTTTCTGTACTCCATATTAGTAGGTGCCATATGGGTTGCATTGGAAAGGTACTGATATGCACTGTCGTACCAGCCCTTACGGAGCATTACTATACCCATAAGATAATTCCACTCCGCATCGTGCACATTCATACCGGAAAGCTGTCTTTCAGCTTCACCGATATTTCCGCTGTTTATAAGACTGCGTATATATCCGTATTTTGAACCGCCCTGATTATAGCTATATCCGGTATTTGCTCCGGAGCTTCCACCGCCGTTTTTCATAAGATAATCATAGGCTTCGTTTATCTCTTTCATTTTCTCCGCAGCCAAATCCCCAAGGGGATTATTAACGTATTTATCAGGATGATACTTTTTGGCAAGCTCTTTATACGCCGCCTTAATCTCATCCGTTGTGGCACCCTCACGGATACCTAAAATTTTATATGGATTTTCCATCTTTATTTCCTTTCTTATCGCTTAACACCATATCCAGTCGCTGTCGCAAGCCAAGATATATTATATTATCAAGCAATTCTTTATTCTTTGATATCCCTGCTTTTTCATAGCTCTCTGCAGCCATTGCCAAAGTAATGGTCAGGGATTTTTCGGCTATTCTTTTTATATCTTCAAAAGCTAAATCGGGATATGCATATCTATAAGGATTATATCCGCCACTTTTAACGTCTTTTTTATAATCATCCAGAGCATCTATAAGATATATAAATCTGCCCATATTATATCCGAGCTTTTTAATATCTTCATTCCCAACATCAAACAGGCTTTCCATAATCCTTGCAAAAGGCTCTGCCACCTCATCTGTAACAGAGCATTTCCGGCTTTCAAGCTTCGAAAGAAGAAAAAGCTGATTCTTAATATGCTCAAGCTTTTCAGGATAAATACGCTTTACTTTTCTAACGCCCAACCAATAAGGAACCAATGCAACAGCAGACAAAAGCGAAAAAGAATCGCGCAGATCATCGAGAAGCTTATAATACATAAGAGCAATACTCATATCAGCAGCATATTCCACGCTTTTATTATGCTCCACTATAAGCCGTTTTTTGCCCATATGCTTAAAGCATCCACCCTTTAAAAAAACAGTATTATCCTCATCCAAAGAATCAAGCAGAAGCGCAAGAAACGTAAGGTCATAGCTCAATCCCAATCGCACAACCTGATTAAACCGCTTTCCCAGTGTTTTACACAAGCCGCAGTAATAAGCTCGGAATTTATTGAAATCTTTGATTTTCAGCTCGTCTTTATAAAAAGTTACATATCCAAACAAGGCACACTACCCCTATAATATATTATCTTAATTATACATTATTTCAAATACCTTTGCAACATCTATTTTTTTAATAATCCGTAAACAAATTATTGTTTTTTCAGCATTTAATGGTATAATATATCATATAATGTTATTTATAAGCAATTTTGTTCTAAGGTGAAGACTATGAAAAGAAACACCAAACTGGATTATTCAAATCTGGACTGGACCGTGATTATTATAACTTTTATCTGCACTGTTTTCGGGATTATTATGATTTCAAGTGCTGTTCACACTATGTCCGGTGGCACTAAATTCATAATAATTCAATCTGCAGCCGCCATTATAGGTGTCGCTGCTATGGCTTTTACTGCCGCAATTGATTACGAGTATTTCGGGGATTTATCAAAATTTATATACGGGCTTTGCGTATTTTTACTTATTCTTGTGCTTGTGGTGGGCACCGGCAAAGAAAGCACCGGCAGCAAAAGCTGGATTCGTTTTGGTCCTATAGGTATTCAGCCTTCAGAATTTGTGAAAATAGGTTTTATAATCACCTTTTCCGCCCACGTAAACAGTCTTAAAAGCAAGCTTAACAAATTATCAAGTGTTGCTATGCTTGCTCTACACGCCGCAATTCCAGTAGGTCTTATTCTTATGCAGCCCGACTACGGCACTGCTTTTGTTTTCATCTGCATTATTGCAGGAATACTTTTCACAGCAGGGCTTTCCTGGAAATATTTTTTAAGTGCAGGCGGCACCCTGGCTGTTGCTGCACCGATTATATGGTTTTTCTTCCTAAACGAAAACAGAAAAAACCGAATACTTGTGTTTTTAAATCCTGAATCCGACCCCAGCGGTGCCGGATATCACGTGCTCCAATCAAAGCTTACAATCGGCAGCGGGCAGATTTTCGGCAAGGGGTTATTTAAAGGCACACAGACACAGCTGGGATATCTGCCGGTTAAGCACACGGACTTTATATACGGTGTAATCGGCGAAGAGCTTGGCATCATCGGCTGTGTAGTTGTGGTAGCACTGCTGTTTACCTTGATTTTTAAAATCCTTTACAACTCACGCATAGCTAAGAACGATTTCGGCTCATACATCTGCGTCGGCGTCGCTTTTATGCTCCTTGCACACGTTTTTGAAAATATCGGTATGTGTTTAGGACTTATGCCTGTAACCGGTATACCTCTGCCATTTTTCAGCTACCGCGGCTCATCCCTGCTTACAAACATGATTGCAGTAGGATTGATTTTAAGCGTGTATATGCGCAGAAAAATTATAAATTTTTAAATCTTACTGCTTATCCTTTTTCAAAAACACTTGATTAAAATCTATTTTTATGTATAATTATAGTTGTATTACTTTTTATGAATTATTTTGAAACGGAGAATATATATGAATTTAACTCAGGTTCTATACAACCACTGGACAGATTTTGCTGATTCGTTTTATCTTAATTTTATTAAAGATGACAGATATATGCAAATCGTTAGAGGTTTGGGCAACACATTACTTATATCTTTACTGGCCATTCTTCTCGGTATTGCCTTCGGTGCGTTGGCTTTTCTGCTGAGAAACTCCCTTTTTCTCGACAACTCCAGATTTAAGCCATTACGCTGGCTTGGCAAGCTCTGCAAGGGTATAGGCTACATATACGTTGACGTTATACGTGCTACGCCTATGGTTACTCAGCTTCTTATTATTTATTTCGTTATATTTGCTTCTGTTAACATAAATGCTATTTTCGTGGCTGTTCTGGCTTTCGGTTTTAACAGCGGTGCGTATGTTTCGGAAATTTTCAGAGCAGGTATCCAGTCTATTGACAAAGGACAGACGGAATCAGGGCGTTCATTAGGTCTTTCAAGAATGCAGACTATGCTCTACATAATCGTTCCTCAGGCTGTTAAAAACGTTTTGCCTACTCTGGCAAACGAGTTTATTGTGCTTATCAAAGAAACGGCTGTTGTGGGTTACATCTCTGTTCAGGACCTTACAAGAGGTGCTGATATTATTCGTTCTCTTACTTTCGAGCCGTTCCTGCCGCTTATTGCTGCAGCGGTTATATACTACATCATTATCAAGTTCCTTACATTGGCGATTTCTGCTTTTGAACGGAAGCTCC
>JAZNZL010000079.1:0-2546 GCA_045594925.1 Clostridia bacterium | reverse complement strand
CGATCATCTTCTTAACCATCATACCGCCGACGCTACCGTTTTCTTTGGCAGTAAGGTCGCCGTTGTAGCCTTCCTTAAGGTTAACACCGATTTCGTTTGCTACTTCGTACTTAAATTTGTCCATAGCCTGCTTGTTAGCTTTGTTCATCATCTCAAATCACCTCCCTGAAAAAACGTTACAGCTTTAATTTGCATTAAAATAAGAGAAAATAAACAAGTAATAAATGGGTAGAAAATAAGTTTTTTCAGTAATATGAAAAATAAACAAAAATAAATTAAATCGATTGATTTTTTTTCGTGAATATGATATACTTTTGTCAATAAGCAGATGTATGAGGTGATGAAAATGGCTAAAGATACTAAAAAAATTGAATTTAAAGACAGCGGCGATAAAGCGGCGGCATTGGCTGCGGCTATCGGACAGATAGAGAAAACTTATGGTGAAAATGCTATAATGCGTCTTGGTGATGCCAGATATAAAAAGGTTGATGTTATATCCACCGGTTCAATAAGCCTTGATTTGGCGCTTGGAATAGGGGGCCTTCCCAGAGGCAGAATTATAGAGATTTACGGTCCTGAGTCCTCAGGAAAAACTACTGTGTGCTTGCACGTGATTGCAGAAGCGCAGAAGCTTGGCGGCGAGGTTGCGTTTATTGACGCAGAGCACGCCCTTGACCCTGTGTACGCGAAAAAACTCGGTGTAGATATAGATAAGCTTTTGCTTGCACAGCCTGATAGTGGTGAGCAGGCACTTGAAATACTCGAGGCACTTGCGCGAAGCGGAGCGTTGGATGTAATTATTGTAGACTCTGTTGCAGCACTTGTTCCTAAAGCGGAAATTGCAGGTGAAATGGGAGATTCACACGTAGGCGCACACGCAAGGCTTATGAGTCAGGCATTGAGAAAGCTCACCAGTGTAATCAGCCATTCAAACGCAGTAGTAATTTTTATCAACCAGATTCGCGAAAAGGTTGGAGTAATATATGGAAGTCCTGAGGTTACCACCGGTGGACGCGCACTTAAGTTTTTCTCATCAGTAAGAATAGATGTAAGAAAAGGCGAAGCTATAAAAGATGGTGCAAACCTTATTGGTAACAGAACCAAGGCAAAGATAGTTAAAAATAAAATGGCACCACCTTTTATGGTTGCAGAATTTGATATGATATTTGGTCAGGGTATTTCTAAAGCCGGAGATATTTTGGATGTTGCATCAGAATATGATATCATCAAAAAAAGCGGTGCCTGGTACTCATATAATGGCGAAAGGATTGGTCAGGGCAGAGAAAAAGCGAAAGAATATCTTGTTGATAATCCTGCCGATATGGAAGAAATCCGTTCAAAGATAATGGAAATTGTAGAAGAAAAGCGTAATGGCGATAAGCCAGTAGGCACATCCGCGGCAGCTGAAAGCGGTGCTTTTGATGAAGATAACTGATATAACTGTTCAAAAAAAGAATAAAAACCGCGTTTCGGTGTATGCCGATGACGAATACGCATTTTCTCTTGATGGAGCAGACGCGCTTCGTTTGGGAGTGAAAATCGGGGCTGAAATTACGGAAGAGGATATTAAAACATATAATATTGAGTCTAACTTGTCTAAGGCTAAAGCAAAAGCATTTGATATAGTATCCCGAAAATCTGTAACAGAAAAACAGCTTCGTGAAAAACTTGCTGAAAAAGGCTATGATATAGATATTTGTGATGAGGTTGTAAGAACATTGCAGGAATATAACTATATCAATGATGCCGATTATGCCGAGAATTTCATAGAATACGCAGTTTCGAAGGGCTGGGGAAAGAAAAAAATCAGCTTTGAGCTGGAACGGCGTGGTGTAGAAAGGGCAATCGTCAGCGATGTTCTTTCTACCTTTGAGGATTCACCGGAGGATAGAATATACGATATCTTATGCGTAAAATTTGCCGATGCTGATATGTCAGATTATAAGCAAATTCAAAAAATTATACGGTTTTTTGCGTCAAGAGGCTTTGAATTTGACAGTATCAAAGGTGCAATCAGTAGATTTTGCGATGAACAAGGAGAAAGCATTGAATAAGAAAATAGGGTTTGTTTCGCTGGGCTGTGCAAAGAATCTTACCGATACAGAAACAATGATAGCCATAGCAGGAAATGGAGGTATGGAGCTGGTAAGTGACCCTGCTGAAGCAGATGTAATAGTAGTAAACACCTGCGCATTTATAGATTCTGCCAAAGAAGAGGCAATAAACACCATACTGGATGTGGCAGAGCTTAAAAATAATAAGCTTAAGGCACTTATTGTCACAGGATGTTTAAGTCAGCGATATGGGGAAGAAGTGCTTAAGGAATTTCCCGAGGTGGATGCAATCCTTGGTACAAATGACTATGACAAAATCCTTCAGGCAGCAGAGAAGGTCCTTTCGGGAGAAAGGTTTGTATCTGTAAGTGACAAGGATGATCACATCACAGAAACATATCCCAGAATATCCTCCATGCCATCTTATGTGGCATATCTTAAGATCGCAGACGGATGCGACAATCACTGCACCTATTGTATCATTCCAAAGCT
>JAZNZL010000078.1:0-5115 GCA_045594925.1 Clostridia bacterium | reverse complement strand
GAGATAATGCTTGTAAATCCTGAGTTGAAGGATAACACTAAAGACGGCTTCTACCAGTTTGATACTTCAGGCTGGCCGTCTACATATTACCGTAGTAACGCATATTCTTTCTACGGAAAATTACTTTTAAAACCCAGTACTGTAATATTCGTTGTACCAAATGAAGAGTCAAGGTATGATGACAGCCTCTACTATGCAGGCGGCACCGGACTTTTGAGGTCCAATAACTCACAGTCCACAACCGGTATGGCTGAAGATACAACCTTCCTTGATAACTTTAAGGCTTATGGTTTAGAAGCAAATAACCCTACAGTAGAAGTTGCTACTATAGAAATTGCAAATGACCAGTACTTCCATGCCAAAACAACCTCTACATTCCTTATCACTGATAAAAACAGTGAATATGTAGACGGCGAAATCAAGCATACATTCAGTGGATACATATCCTCTACATTGTATACCTTTGAAGTTACAGACGAAGCCTTTAACAGCAACACTGAGGAGGTAACTGCAAACGACCCAACCTGTAAGAATCCTAATCAGTTCGATGTAGGTGACATTGTACGTATCACACGTAGCCGTGACGATGTAATCACAGCAATCCAGCTTGTATTTGATATGTCGGCTTGGGAGTTCGGCAGCAACTACGTAACCAACCCCACCAAGAACTCACAGACAACATCTTTAAGATTCTTAAAGGGTAAGGTATCATACCTTGATGATTATGCAGTAACTCTTGAAATCCCACCGGCAGGCGCAGGCGCACCTATATACGAAAGCTATATGCATTCCAGCGTAAGAAGGTTCCTGTATGAAACTGATGCTCGTAAAGGCGTAACCTTCGGCAGAGTTAAAACTTCACCGCTGCGTTGGTCAGAGGTACACGGAAAATCCTCCGATGTATTTATCTACACAGAATCCGGTTCAATATATTGGATGATTACAAGAAACGACCGATAACGGCTTTGAATCTGATTGATTTATAATATAGGAAAGGAGTGTATCGGTGCGAAAGCTTAGCGCACCGGGCAAAATATATGAAGAGAATAATTGCTATAATTTGTACCTTGTGCCTTCTTATACAGCCGTTTGCAGCATTTGCAGCAGACAGGGAAATTATGTACGGTAAAAAGGTTGCTAACCCTAACCTTACCTTCCCCCTTAAAGAGTCTGCTATAATGAAGAATGGTGTAATGGTAATAGAGGCAGAGGATTTGCAGTTTAACCCTAAAGTGTTAAATATAGTTGATGATGAGGAGGCTTCAGGCGGTAAAGCCCTGAAGCAGAACACCAGCAACAACACAGACAAATCTCTTATCTCAGGCTATGAAATGACTCTGGATTTTTATAATGATATAAACGCCAGCACAAAGTATTATTTCTGGTTCAGATTAAAATCCAATTCTACCTTCCAGTCAGTCTTTTATGACTTTGATTATGCTGGTAAATATCCTAATACATCTATGGCTATCAGACCTAATAGTGCACAGCTCAACACCTATATCTGGAAACAGGGCTTTACAACCACACTTGCAAAATCAGGTCAGTACACCTTAGGTCTTGTGCATCGTGAAGGCCAGATGTCACTTGATAAGATTATAATTACCAATAACAGTGGCTTTAAGCCGGACGGTGTAAGCCCTGACCCCTTCGCTTTGTCTGATGAAGAGGGTGCAATCGGTTCGGGTGAGGCTAACGCAGTTAACTGGAGAGACACCTCTAAGATAAAGGTTTATCCTAAAAAGGACCAGCACCCGAGCCTTTATATGACTCCCAAGACTATTGAAGAAACAAAGGCACGTATAGAAAAGAATGAATATTCAAAGGCAGCCTTTGATGACATTTTAAGAACAGCAAACAAAGCTTTGCCGGATGTTGATAAAGATACCGCAAAATATAACAGCTATTCAAGCTTTTTTGACATCTGTGAGATGCGTGCATTTGCTTATGCATTCGGTGCTATAGATGCATCCCTTGCAAGAGAAGCAGTAGAGTTCTACCTTGAAGGTGTTGAGTTTCTGTCTCCTAACTGGTCAGACAGTACCACCGCATCGCGTTCTGCAGGTAATGCCGTTGTATACGGTGCACGCTTGTACGACTGGGCACACGATTTGTGGACTGACGCAGAACGCCAGCACTGGATTAAGTTTGCTACAGAGCTTCAGGCATTAACAGAAACCGGCTGGCCTCCTATTAACCGTGCATTCTATACCGGTCACGCAACAGAGGCGGGTGTGTTCAAGGTTGCTTTGGAATACGCAATCGCCGTTTATAGCGAAGACCCAAGCGCTTATGATATGGTAGCCGCAATACTTTACGGACCTATGTTTGAGACCTTGAGAAACTTTGCTAAGGGTGCGCATAACCAGGCTCCCGGTGCATATTTTAACGCACGTATAAACTCAACATTGTCTGAGATGATGTTTACAGCACTTGGCGATCAATATCCAATTAACGAGACCTATAATAATGTCTTTACTACAAAGATACATCGTATGATGCCTAACGGCGCTTATTATCGTGAGGACGACGACTATTCCTGGCAGAACTATTCTGTAGATACATTTATGGATGATAGTTATCAGGAGCACTATCTGTATTACGGATATAAGTATGATGACCCTATTATGACACGTTACGCTTTGCTTTCATACGCTATAGATAGCAGAGGTAAAAAATTCACTCCCGGTTGGCAGCAGCTTCTTACCATAGATTTTGATAAGCTGAGCCTTGAGGATATTACCGAGTATGGCCTTACATATTTCACAGATAGTCCTATGACTACTATGGCTACCAGAACAAGCTGGCAGATGGGTCACGATTCCCCTGTAGCAACGGCATATATCAATATGCGTGAGTTTAACGCTCACGACCACGGTCACAGAGATACCGGCGGCTTCCAGATTTATTATAAAGGCTTCCTTGCTATGGACTCAGGTTATTATTCCTATGACGGCGGTCAGACACATAAGGTAAACTGGCAGGACAGAACCATTGCTCATAACTGTATGCTTATTGATAACTTTGACCCTAACTGGTATGTTCTTTCCGGTAAAAATAACGTAAATGACGGTGGTCAGAAGAGACCTGCAGGTTCTACCACCTACAGAAAGTCCGACTTTATGTATGACCCGGGCCGTACCTACGCATACACAAAGGCAAAATACGCAGGACCTAATGCTAAGACTCCTACATTCTCATATATTTCATCTGATATTTCACAGGCATATAACGATACCGTTCGTAAGAACTATAAAGTGGAAACAGACGGCTACGAGAGAAGTATGGTATTTATTGATACCCTTAACGAAGACTACCCCGCAGCTGTAATCGTTTATGATGATGTAACCTCTTTGGACGCAACATATAAGAAATCCTGGCTGCTTCACTCACAGCAGGAGCCTATCGTAGATGCTGCTAAGGGAACTGTTACCATCTATCGTAACGAATATGGCTATAACGGTAAGCTCGTTAATAAAACCTTAACACCTTCTGTTACAAATTCAGAGATTACGGTTATCGGCGGTAAAGGCCGTGAGTTTGAGGTTAACGGTGTAAACTATCCTGCACCTTTGTCTTCTTTCTATTCAGATGCCTCTAACCAGAGAGACAGAGGCCTCTGGACTACCTACTTAAGCCCGAAGGTTGAGTCTAAGGATGATAAATTCCTTAACGTAATGTATGTATCTGATTATGATAGAAACCTTCCCGGACCTGCAATTTATAAAGAATTCGGTACTGTTTACACAGGTGCTACAATTCTTGATAATATGGTAACCTTCTCACTTTCAAGAGAAAATATCCAGTATGCATTTAATCTTAACGTACGTAATAACGGTTATGATACTGTTAAGTGTCTTATCACTGACTTGGCTATTGGCAAATGGCAGATTACAGGCAACGGCGTAAACTATATTGTAGAATCCAAGCAAGGTGAACATACAGGCTATGTAGAGCTTGCTCCCGGTTCATATAAGGTTGCACCTGTAACCGGTGGAGAGGTTACAAACTTTGATAAGGGCGCTATAGAAAAAGACGATTTCGGCGATTTCAGAATTCTTGCTGATAAAAACCTTATGTATCAGCCTAAGCCCGGTAAGCTTATGAGCGGCACACCTTACGTAGCTGTTGACGGCATTATGACACAGCTTGGTAACTCTAAGATTACATCTGTTTCAGCTGACGGCAGAACAGTTTCGCTTAAAAATGATGCCCATACACTTGTTATCACAGCAGATGCAGACACTGCCCTGTACGATGGTAAGCCAATACCTGTTACAAAGCCTGCTAAGATGTATAACGGTGAGCTTTACACAGCAGTTGATGACTTCACCAAGTTCTTCTTCATTAAGTCATATACTTATAATGAACTTGGTCAGTTGTTAGGTCTCCAGTTGATTAGTACTAAACCTATTGAGGGTATAGATAACTCAAAGAGACTCACACCTGTAGCAGTATGGGGTTCACCCGAACAAGGCGAAGGCTACGATGTTGATAAGGTTTGGGATAATGATTTGTCCACCTACTACTGTACAACAGGTATGGATAAGTTCTTCATTTACGATTTCGGAGAAACTGTAAATGTGGATAAGCTCGCAATAGCTTGGTACTCCGGTAACCTCCGTAAGCAGTATTTTGATATTTATATGTCTGATGATGGTCAGAACTGGACTTCTGTACTTGCAGAGGGTGTCAGCGGCGGTAAAACAACCGGTCTTGAATTCTTCAAGATAAAAGCAAACGGACGATATTTGAAGATGGTTTCAAACGGTAACTCTACGAACAGAAACGGATATAACTCCATTCTGGAAGTAATTCCGTTGACTAAATAGGGGGTGTCAATTTGAAAAGAATAATTAGTTTAATATGCTTGATTTCAATGATTTTCACCTTGACAATGCCGACGCAGTTTATTGCGTCGGCAGATGTCGGGGATTCCATTGATATCGGCAGTGATAAAGTTGTATTTAATGGCATCAATTATAAAAAGATTGCTAAACAGGTTGGTCTTTATGACTTTGATACAAAAGGCGAGCTGAAAACCTTTTCAACGGGTAAAGACGGCTATACCGTAGAATCTAACACTGTTGCAGATTTTGCAACACGTACCGGCGG
>JAZNZL010000077.1:0-1506 GCA_045594925.1 Clostridia bacterium | reverse complement strand
TGCCGTCAGGGCTTTTGAACCTTTTGCAATCTTATCAGCGACAGCACAGACAACAGATTCAATTTCAGATGATGTAAGCTTTGACCCAAGCAAAACCTCAGGCGTGCAGACTTTCAAAGTATTTACAATTATATCCGGCTGTTCAAGCTTTATTGACTCTGTGCTATTAACCGTTACGACAAATTTAAATTGTGTTTTTTCACACGGTGGTATTTGAGCCTTTATAACAGCTTCACCAATAAGTTCCGCAGAAGGCGGTGCGCCAAAAGAAATATTTACAGTCTTTACAGCATCACTTAAATTTTTAACAAACACAGTATATGTGATGTTTTCACCTTCCGCCGAATGCACCCCTCCCGGATGTGATACCTCTACTTCGCACATCAAGTCCTTTGCCAAGCCTAATCTAGAAAGTGTAGAAGCAGTAGGATTACCCATTATTTCAATTGGTCTGGATATGGAAAACCGTCTGTTTTCTTTTTTAAAAAGTGATTTTCTCGCCGGAGCTTCGCCATCATCTTTGACAAACCATTTATCTATATCGTGTATCCACAATCCGCCGCTTTCGTATTCACGATTTCTTTTGTTCTCATAATCATAACTGTTTGGTCTTCCATTAGGAGAACAATCAGTGAATTTATTATCGCCAATATACATCATTGTATGCCCTGAGCCTACGCCACGATCGTATGTAATTACATCACCAATACGCAGAAGCGCTCTCACATCAGACTCTATCCTCTCAATATCCTCAGTTGTTTCGTTATGAGTGATTTCATAATAATATACCTGAGGTTTTACATAGTCTATCATATGCCACGTCAAATCAGCCGGAAGCTCTACGCCAAAGGTCTGATAGTATATAGCGTTAACATATCCGGAGCAATCAAGATAAACCGTATTGCCCGCAGTAGCCGCTTCCGGTGGCAGAAACTTTCTTCGACGCGGAGTAAGCTGAAGTATCCGATCAAGACTTCTCTGGTCATATTGTAAGAACTTTCCACGCGATACAAAAGATTTTACCGTTTCCAGAAGTGCTTCTGTTTTTATATTGTGATTCATTATTCCTCCGTATTTATCATTTTCAAAATCAAATATTTGAAAGATATTTTTGTGCATAATGAATAGCATTGGCCCCATCAGCCACTGCCGTCACTATCTGCCGGACTGCCTTTGTACGAACATCTCCCACAGCAAAAACACCTTCTATATTTGTCTGTGTGCTTTCATCAGCTTTTATATATCCAAAATCATCAATATCAAGCTGACCTTTAAACAGCTCCGTATTAGGCTTTCTTCCAATACTTATAAAAATGCCATCAGCAGATATTTGGGATTGTTCTCCGCTGATTGTATTTTTAAGCTTAACACCTTTTACTTTTTCATCAAACACAAAATCAGTAACAATACTATTCCAGCAAAACTCAATATTTTTGCATTCAAGCAAAGGTTTTTGATAAAACATTTCCGCACGCATTGTATCCCGGCGATGAACAAGGGTGACTT
>JAZNZL010000076.1:0-1605 GCA_045594925.1 Clostridia bacterium | reverse complement strand
ATACGATAATACTACTCTGCATATCGGTTAATATACTGTTATCCGCCTTGTGCCGCTTACCAAGCTGAGAAAGCACCGCGATACCGACAACAATTATAAGAGCTAAAGCCGCAACGGTTATAACTACAGCTCGCTGTTTTTTCATAATACCCCTCCTTATGCTGGCATAATTTATATATTTTTCTCTTTACGGTTATATTGTACCTTTTTTTTTCACTCATTTCAGTAACTAAATCACAAAAGCGAGGTGAAATTCACCTCGCTTTTGTGTGGTATTAAAAATAGAATAACTCTTCAAATTTTTTATCAAGTGCTATACACAGAATTAAGGCAAGCTTTGCGGTGGGACTAAATTGACCGGTTTCAATGGAACTTATCGTATTTCGTGAAACACCAACCATATCTGATAATTGCTGTTGTGAGTAACCTTTTTCGATTCTTGCTTCTTTTAAAGTGTTTTTTAATACAAGCTTATCATCCATCTTAAAACACACCTATAGCAATGAGAAATGCCAAAACAGAAAATACAATATCGCCTACCCCATAAATTAGTTTTGATTTTTTTCTCAAATAAATATATGTGACAATATTACTACTTCCAACCATAGCAAAAAATACCGTCCATCCAGCCATTGCAACCGCTACACTATGCAATACAAAATATCCTATCAATACCAAAACAACCGAAAGAAAAGCACCGACAGACATACCAACTTTTGATGCAGATTTCATTATGTCTAATTCTCTTTCGTCATACTTACCGTTATTTTCCTCACGGCTCATTTTTAAAATATCTTCTTTATTCATATACATACTCCTATATGACAAGTTTTGTTTGCAAACATATTATAGCATTGACAAGTAAACTTGTCAATGCTTTTTTTGCAAAGTTTTCTTGTCATTGGATGTATGAATCACAATAAACTATCTAAACCGGATTGATACAATATCAAATACTTTTTTTCTTATACCTCAACACTACGGTATTATTAACCTTTTCAGCTTCCGCAAGCTCAAAATCAGCCACGGTACTGTTGAAAAACAAAGGCTTATCCTCCGCCTCAGCCACAATGGGCGCAACCACAAGGCTCAATTCATCAACAGCGTCTGCTCTTTGGAAGGCTCCGTTTATTATACTTCCGCCCTCAAGAAGAAGTGTCTCAGCACCGATGATATGCTTAAGCTTATAAAGTGCATTCGCCACGTCTATTTTCTCTTTGCCTGCAAAAATATACGGTATCTCCATTTCTCTGAGATAGCTGAGATAACGGAGGTCTGCGTTTTCACTTATGACTTCAATTATCTGCGCTCCGTCGTATCCGGGATCTCCGTCAGGGTCGATTATTCTGTTTGACTTCCATCCCAATCTGCCGTTAGTATCAAATGCCACGGCATAGAAGCCTGATAGCTCGCCCGGAATATAGTCAGTTTTACCGCCATCCTTCAAAGGCTCAAAATCGGAAAGCTCGGGATACCAGCCGCCCGTGAAGCTACCCTCCATCGTAACTCTGCCGCAGATAAAGCCGTTTGACTTAAGGCTTCTGTTAATATCATAATATATTTCACAAGCCTTCTCACACTCGGGGCGGCTCAGAAAATCTCCCG
>JAZNZL010000075.1:0-4831 GCA_045594925.1 Clostridia bacterium | reverse complement strand
GACGTTATAAAAATCAAGGGTGTAGAAAAGCTTCGCGGAGGAACGTATACGGTAATACCGGACCAGATAGAAGCCGGTACTTATATGTTTGCGGCAGCGGCAACCCGTGGCGATGTTTTGATAAAAAATGTTATACCCAAGCATATGGAAGCAGTGTCGGCAAAGTTTGTTGAGATGGGTATTGAAGTTTGGGAAGGCGATGATGAGATACGCGTCGTTGCCAATAAGCCTTTGAATAAGGTTAACGTTAAAACGCTTCCATATCCGGGCTTCCCCACAGATTTGCAACCGCCGATGGTAGCGCTTTTAACCACCGTTGATGGGACAAGCATCGTTACTGAAAGCGTGTGGGATAACAGATTCCAGTATATAGCAGAGCTTGAAAAGATGGGCTGCCAGATAACTGTAGACGGTCGTGTGGCAGTGGTAGAAGGTGGAAAGCAGCTTCAGTGCGCACAGGTAAAGGCAACTGATTTAAGAGCCGGTGCCTGTATGGTAATAGCAGGGCTTTGTGCAAACGGAGTGAGCGAAATCACCGATATCCGTCATATAGACAGAGGCTACGAAAGAATAGTTGAAAAGCTTTCAGCACTGGGTGCAGATATCAAGAGGGTTATAGAGTAATATGTCAAGGTTTTGCACATTGTTCAGCAGTAGCAGCGGAAACTGTACGTTTATATCAGATGGTAAAACCAATCTGCTAGTAGATGCGGGTGTAAGTGCTTCAAGGATATGCTCGTCGCTTGCGCAGATAGGTGTCAGCCCGTTTGACTTGCAGGGCATACTTGTAACTCATGAACATCGGGACCATATAGCAGGAATCGGAGCTATGAGCAGAAATTTTTCTGTACCGGTGTATGCCAATGCGGGCACGATGGAAAAAACCGTTGGTGTATCCGGATGGATTTACGAAGATGATGTCCATATTTTCAAAACAGGCGAAAAATTTGCCATAGGCGATATAGAGGTTTATCCTTTTCCTATATCTCACGACACAGTTGATCCGGTAGGGTATACATTTTGCTTTAATGGTAAATACTACTCAGTAGCAACGGATATAGGATGTGTAACAGATGATGTGTTGAGGTATTTGTGTAAGAGCGAAGCAGTGTTGCTTGAGTCAAATCACGATACCCAAATGCTTAGCGAGGGCCCATATCCTTATTATTTAAAAAAGAGGATATCGGGACAAAAGGGACATCTTTCAAATGAGAACGCATCATTGCTTGCGGCACAGCTTGTTAAATGGGGAACACGGCAGATAATATTTGGTCATTTGAGCGAAAAGAATAATACCCCTCAGAGAGCATATGATACGGCAGTAGAATGCTTTGAAAGAAAAGGAATAAAGACAGGCGAAGATGTGCTTTTGCAGATAGCCCCTGCAGACGGAGTTTGCCAATTCAGGCAGTAAAAACAAAAACGAAAAAATTTGAAAAAATTTGAAAAAAGGTATTGACAACCCCTGCTTACTGTATTATAATAGCTGTTGTTTGTGGTTAGACACGGCGGCATAGCTCAGTTGGCTAGAGCATACGGTTCATACCCGTAGTGTCGATGGTTCAAATCCGTCTGCCGCTATTTAAAAATCAACCGGCGGATGGAGCTTTTCTTAAGTGCCTATGCCGGATAATATATATGGCCCGTTGGTCAAGTGGTTAAGACACCGCCCTTTCACGGCGATAACAGGGGTTCGACTCCCCTACGGGTCATTTTGGGAGTTTAGCTCAGCTGGGAGAGCATCTGCCTTACAAGCAGAGGGTCACAGGTTCGAGCCCTGTAACTCCCATTAAAAAGCACTGTTCTTGTGAACAGTGCTTTTTAATTTATGAATATATTAAGGCTCGAACCTGAGAAGGCTCGAGCGAAAGAAAATCAGTTTGGTAAACTGATTTTCAGCGAGTGTGCGAAGGTGGGTACTGTTGCGGTAGCAACGGTCACCGAGCAAGAAGAACGCGAAGCGGGCGGCGAGCCCTGTAACTCCCAGAAAAAACACTGCTTTTCAAAGCAGTGTTTTTTTATATTTATAAATTCACCTTTTTGTGTTATAATAGTATATAATATAAGTACATAAACAAATTCAAAGAAGGTGTATTATGGCGCACGAAACATATATAAAAGAAGTTGAAGGGGCAGAAACAGCAGTTTTGTTTGTGCACGGTTTTCTGGGTAGTACAGAGCATTTTGAGAGATTTATAAATATACTTGATGACACCATATCTGTATATAATATACTATTAACAGGACACGGGGCAGGTGTGCGTGAATTTGGCAGAGCCTCAATGGAAATATGGAAAAATCAGATAAGTGAGCTTGTGGATGAGCTTGCGGCTAAGTATAAAAATATTTATATAGTAGGTCATTCTATGGGCACTTTTTTTGCTATGTATGGGGCGGTTAAATATCCTGAAAAGATAAAGGGTATATTTTTGCTTCAATCGCCACTTAAAATATGTGTGAAGCCTGCAGCGGCCATAAATACATTCCGTTCGTTTTTTGATAAATTCAATGATGACACAGTTGCACACGCTTATAAAAGGGCGCATAGCGTAAAACTGGGTTTTCGTCTTTGGGAGTATATCAGCTGGATACCAAGATACCTTGAGCTGTTTAAAGAATCGAAGCTGTCGAGAGAGATTATTTTAAAGGTAGATGTACCCTGCGGTATATTTCAGTCAAAAAAGGATGAGCTTGTGTCAATGAAGTCATTAAACTATATACCGCATAAAGAAAATATAAATGTATATGTACTGCAGAATTCAGCGCATTTTATATATGATGAAAAGGATTTTTTGTATCTTGAGGATAAATTCTGTGAAATGCTCAATATTAACCGTAAATAATTGGGATTAATTTTAAATAAAACTCTTGACACCCGTGAAATTAAATGATATAATACAATCCGTTAAGTCACAAATGCGCGGGCCTTTAGCTCAGTTGGTTAGAGCAACCGGCTCATAACCGGTTGGTCCGGGGTTCGAGTCCCTGAAGGCCCATTTAAAAGACACCTTAGGGTGTCTTTTTTGTTATATTTGATTAAGGAGAAAAAATGCTGAAGAGAATATTTGCACTTTTAAAAGAATTTTTAAAGAAGTGTTTTGCTGTAAAGCATCAGGCTCTGCCTGATGAACTTCTGCCTGTATTAAAGAGTGCGGAAGAGCTGGTTAATATTTTGGAGAGTGAATACAAGCAAAGCACTGATGATATATTTGAATATGCCAAAGCCCTTGAGTATTCCCGAATAATAAGGGGTAATGTTAGGCGTATGATGAATACAACGGATGTGCATCTTTTTTCCATAAGCTATGAGGACGCGCTGTGGTTTGCTGATGCCCTTTGCACTATGAGGTGTATTTGTGCAGCTGCCGCTAAAAAATCAGATGCAGTTAAAGCACTGCTTAAAAATATGCAAAAGAGAAAAATGGTTGATATTCCTGCAGAGCTTGTTGTGTGCCGTGTGGTTTTTGGAAGAGGCACCAAACAGTATGATTATCTTGCACCAAAGGATAGATTTGCCGAGGGCGAGTATGTGATAGCACCTGTAGGATACGATATGAAAGAAAAAGTGGTAAGGATTGTAAAGATAAGACCTGCCGTTAAAAGCAAACCTGCGCCGACACATAATCTTAAATATGTGACAAAAACTGCAATATATGAATTAGATCAGTATTTTGAATATAAATAGAAATGTTTGAAAAGGGTGTGTTTTAAATATATGAAATACGCAAATATCACAGAAGGCGTTTTTGTATCGCGCCCTAACAGATTTATAGCGGAAATAGATATAGATGGCAAAACCGAAATATGTCACGTTAAAAACACTGGCAGATGCAAAGAGCTTTTAATTCCTGGTGTAAGGGTGTATGTTCAAAAAAGCACTAACCCCAATCGAAAGACTCAGTATGACCTTATAAGCGTTTATAAAGATGATAAGCTTTTTAACATAGACAGCACAGCGCCTAACGTGGTTTTTGGTGAGTGGGTCACATCGTCGGGGTATTTCGGTAAGCCCGAACTGGTAAAGCCTGAAAGCAGATATAAAAACTCCAGATTTGATTTTTATATTGAAACAGAAACAAGGAAGATATATGCAGAGGTAAAAGGTGTAACTCTTGAGTCAGACGGAGTGCTTATGTTTCCTGACGCTCCTACCGAGAGAGGTGTCAAGCATATAACAGAGCTTTGCGAGTGTGTGAAAGAAGGCTATGAAGCATATGCGGTATTTGTGGTGCAGACGGACTATGCAAAGTATTTTACTCCGAACGCGAAGACCCATAAAGCATTTTCAGAAGCACTTGCACAGGCAGAGAAATACGGAGTTAAGCTTTTGTGCCTGAATTGTGATGTAACTGCAGATAGCCTCTCAATAAAGGATTTTGTAGATATAAGGCTGAGTAAGTAACCGCAAAGAAAGACGAAGAAAAGTTGTATTTATTGTAAGATAAATCGTTGACTTTGAGAGTAAAAAATGGTATAATTTTAAAATCGGAGAACACATATATTTGAATCAGGGAGAGATGTGTAATATGATAGTGCGGCAGCAGGCATTTGAGGGGAATAACAGAATGTTAAAGGGCGGCTTGCACTGCCATACAACACGCTCCGATGGTGAGCAGACACCCGAAGAGGTAATCGCATTACATAAAGAGAACGGATATGACTTTCTGGCGATTACAGACCATAGAAAATATAACTATCACAATTTTGCACCGGAATATGGAATAACCATAATTCCCGGAATGGAGTTTGATAACACTATTTATAATAAAAAAGCTTACAGGTGTTTTCATACTGTGTGCCTTGGTGTTCCGGAGCAAGACGGTAACCCGTA
>JAZNZL010000074.1:0-3101 GCA_045594925.1 Clostridia bacterium | reverse complement strand
ATAAAAGAATTCAGCGATAAGAGTATCGTAAAAAAAGTAAACGAGAAAATGGCAGATGATGCCTTGCGTGTGCTTGCGTTTGCATATAAGCCGATAACCACGGATGGTAGTTTGTTAGAGGATAATCTTATATTTTTAGGTCTTGAAGCAATGATGGACCCACCAAGAAAAGAGGCATATTCAGCAATTAAAAAATGTTATCGTGCAGGAATAAGACCTGTAATGATAACCGGTGACCATAAAAACACTGCCCGGGCAATCGCCGATGAGCTTGGATTCAAAGGCGATAATGAGCCATTGACCGGTGAAGATATGAAAAAGCTTACAGAGGATCAGCTTGCCGATGCAGTACATAGGAAAAATGTGTTTGCCAGAGTGTCCCCTGAAGATAAATTGCGTATAGTAAAAGCATTTAAACGTGGAAGAAACATAGTGGCTATGACCGGAGACGGAGTAAATGATGCACCATCTTTAAGAGAAGCTGATATTGGTATAGCGATGGGCGGCTGCGGAACGGATGTTGCAAAGGAAGCCGCCGATATGATATTGCTTGATGATAACTTCTCCACTATAATCTCAGCGGTGGAGGAGGGTAGAGTAATATATGGCAATATCCGAAAATTCATACGTTATCTTCTTTCCTGTAATCTTGGAGAGATCCTCCTTATGGGTGCGGCAGCATTTTGCGGAATACCAATGCCGTTGGTGCCTATACAGATACTGTGGCTTAACCTTGTAACAGACGGCTTGCCGGCACTTGCACTTGGAGCAGACAGACCGGAAGACGATATAATGAATGACCCGCCACGAAAAGAGGGCGAAAGCATTTTTTCGAAAGGCTTAGGCGGAAATATTGTCCTTTCCGGAATTTTAATCGGAGCAGAATCATTGCTTGCGTTTTCGGTAGCCAGATACCTGTACGGCAGTATGGAAATTGCCCGTACGGTTGCATTTGCCACAATGATATTTTCAGAGCTTCTGTTTTCTTTTGAATGCAGAAGCGAAAACAGGAGTATTTTTAAAACAGATATATTCAACAATATGTTACTTATAGGAGCAGTAGCGCTGTCAGCATTTTTAACCTTTTTGGTAATATATGTTCCTGCGTTGAGCAATATCTTTAAGACAGTTCCGTTGATTCCGGCACAGTGGGGACTGGTTGCAGGCTTTGGGATGATAGAATTTATTATAGGAACGCTTTTTATTCGCAAAAGTAACAATAAATGAGGGTAAACATATCTCAATATTACCAAAAATATTTAATGGTATTGATTTTTAAAAGTGGATAGTTTATAATTTAAGTGATAAAGTTTTTAAAAATCAGGAGGTAATAATATGTATCCTAAAATTGGTATCAGACCCACTATAGACGGCAGATGGGGCGGTGTAAGAGAAAGCCTTGAAGAGAAGACAATGGCTATGGCAAAAGCAGCTAAAGAGCTTATAGAGGCTAATGTTTTTTATCAGGACGGAACACCGGTTCAGTGTGTAATTTCACCCTGCACAATCGGAAGCGGAGCAGAGGCTGCAAAGTGTGCGGATTATTTCTCCACACAAAATGTGTGCGCTTCTCTTGCTGTAACACCTTGCTGGTGCTACGGAAGTGAAACTATGGATTTAGACCCTAACACAGTAAAGGCGGTATGGGGCTTTAATGGTACAGAAAGACCCGGTGCAGTGTATCTTGCGGCAGTAATGTCAGCATTTGCACAGCGTGGCTTGCCGGCGTTTTCAATGTATGGTCACGATGTACAGGATATTGAGGATAACACAATCCCTGAAGACGTTGCAGAAAAAATGATTCTCTGGGCAAAGGGCGCAATCACCGTTGGCCAGATGAGAAATAAAGCTTATGTAAACCTTGGCGGCGTGTCAATGGGTATATCAGGTTCATATTGCGATGTACCCTTTATGCAGAAATATCTTGGCTTGCGTGCAGAGTTTGTAGACCTTACAGAGGTACTGAGAAGAATCGCACTTGAGATATATGATAAAGACGAGTACGAAAAAGCAATAGCCTGGATAAAGGCAAATTGTAAAGAAGGCTTTAATAAAAATGCAGGTAAAGACTTCCCCGAGATTATTAAGAAGTCAATGGTAGTAAAGGATGAGTGGGAGTTTATCGCTAAATTCTCAATTATCGTTAAAGATATTATGTACGGAAATGAAAAGCTCGGTGAGATGGGCTGGCACGAAGAAGCATTAGGTAAAAATGCTATCGTAGCGGGCTTCCAGGGACAGAGAAACTGGACAGACTGGCTGCCGAACGCAGACTTTACAGAGGCTATTATGGCATCATCATTTGACTGGAACGGAAAGAAGATGCCCACACCTCTTGCTACAGAGAATGATACCTTAAATGGTATTTCAATGCTTTTGGGTACACTCCTTACAAATAAAGCGCCTTGCTTCCATGATGTACGTACATACTGGTCACCTGATGCTGTTAAGAGAGTAACAGGTAAGAGCCTTAAGGGTAAAGCTAAAGATGGTATTATCCACCTTATTAACTCCGGTGCAACAGCACTTGACTGCACAGGTGTAGCTAAGGACGAAAAAGGCAACGGCACACAGAAGAAGTGGTGGGAGATGACAGAAGCAGATATTCAGGCGTGCATAGATGCTACTGACTGGTGCCCGGCTGACCGCGAATACTTCCGTGGCGGCGGATTCTCAAGCCATTTCAGAACAAGAGCAGAAATGCCTGTTACAATGCTTCGTGTAAATATTGTAGACGGAATCGGCCCGGTTATCCAGATAGCAGAAGGATACACCTGTGACCTTCCCGATGATGTACACGAAAAGCTCGATAAACGTACAGACCCAACATGGCCCACAACCTGGTTTGCACCTATTCTTACAGGAAAAGGCGCATTTAAGGATGTATATTCAGTAATGGCTAACTGGGGAGCAAACCACGGTGTAACAGTAGGCGGCCACGTAGGCGCAGAGATTATCACCCTTTGCTCAATGCTCAGAATCCACGTTTCAATGCATAACGTAGCTGAGGAAAAAGTTTATCGTCCTCATTGCTGGTCAGGCTTCGGCACAGAAGATGCAGAAGCAGCAGACCTTGCAGCTTGCAAAAACTACGGACCCAT
>JAZNZL010000073.1:0-7058 GCA_045594925.1 Clostridia bacterium | reverse complement strand
CATCAAAAAGACGATTTTTAGGACAATACTTCCTTACCTGGTTGTGGCCAAACTGTTCTCCTTTTTTGATTCTATTTTAATATAGTTTTAAATGTTTCATATGCCTCGTGCCATTTTTCGGTATTTTCAGGCATATATTTTTTTGTTTCGAATGATTCCTTAATTATCTTTCTTGCTGTCTTTAAATCAGGAATTTCGCCTATTGCCATCATCTGCACCGCAATATTACCCAGTGCTGTTGCTTCAACCGGTCCTGCGTACACTGTAATATCGCACGCATTTGCCGCCATCTGGCAAAGAAGCGGGTCTTTAGTACCGCCGCCCACGATATTTATACCATCAAAATCTTTGCCGCTTATCTTTTTAAGATTGAGGAATGAATGATAGTATTTAAGAGCAAGGCTTTCATATATACAACGAACTATCTCCCCTACCGTCTGCGGTACATACTGATTTGTTCTTTCACAATATTTCTGTATTCTTGACGGGATATCTCCGGGCTTACCGAACTCAGGATAGTCAGGGTCTATAAAGCACTTAAAGGGTCCGCATTCAAGGGCTGCCTTTTCAAGGTCATTAAACGAATAATTATTACCGCGTCTGTTCCAGGTTCTTCTTGACTCCTGAATAAGCCACAGGCCCATAATGTTTGTTAAAAATCTGGTGGTACCGTTATATCCACCTTCATTTGTATATGAAGATTTATATGCTTCATCTGTTACAACCGGTGCTTTAAGCTCTGTACCGAACAGTGACCAGGTTCCACAGCTGATATAAACGAAATCATCTACCTCTGTAGGTACTGAAACACCCGCCGATGCTGTGTCGTGTGAGCCAACAGCTATCACATCTACAGGCTCCATACCAAGCTCTTCACATATTTCTTCTGCAAGCTTACCTATCTTTGTTCCAGGCTTAACCATATCACAAAGGATATTTTTATTTATTCCTGCTTTTTCTATAAGCTCATAATCCCAGCTACGTGTTTGCGGATTTATCATCTGCGAAGTAGAAGAAATTGTATACTCATTCTTCTTTACGCCGGTGAGAAAATAGTTGAGCAAATCAGGCATAAAAAGCAGCTTATCTGCTCTTTCAACCTCAGCTTTTCTATACTTATACAGATAATAAAGCTGATAAAGAGTATTGAAATTCATTATCTGTATTCCGGTGCGCTTATAAACCTCTTCAGCACAAATGGTCTCAAAAAGCTCTTCCGGCATATTATCTGTTCTGGCGTCACGATATGTTACTGGGTTTCCTATAAGATTTCCGTTACTGTCCAAAAGTCCGAAATCTACACCCCAAGTATCTATTCCTATACTGTCAAATCCACCTTCAAGCTTGGCATTATTTATACCCTGCTTTATCTGGTCAAACAGATACAGCACATCCCAGTATACTGTTGAACGCACCTTAACACCATTATTTGCAAAACGGTGAATTTCTTTAAGTGTAATCTTACCATTCTCAAGGGATGCCAGTATTCCGCGTCCGCTTGATGCCCCCAAGTCAAATGCCAGTACTCGTTTCATATCATTTTCCCCTATCAATCATTATTCAGTATTATACGTTGATTACCTGCACACCTGCTTCGTCCAGATTAGTCTTTACCGTTTCACTCAGCTCAGCATCTGTTACAAGATAATCAAGTTCCTCAAACGCTAACAGCTTTACAAACCCTATTCTACCTATTTTTGATTTATCACAAAGATAATAATGGGTTTTGGAGTTTTTTATCATTCGTTGTTTGATATAACATTCCTGCTCATTACTCTCAAGTATTCCGCTTGTTTCGCTTAATCCCTTACTTGAAAAAAACATTTTATCAGCAAAGTAATTATCTGTTATATAATTTTCAGCCATTGCACCTACAAAGGACTGATTATTACTAACTATACCACCTACTGCTATTACCTTTATACCATCTGTTCCCATAAGCTCATTTATGACACGTATGGAATTGGTTATTACAGTAATGTTTTTCATTGTCTTTAATTCTTTTGACAAATAAAACGTAGTGGTTGACGCGTCTAAAAAGATTGTATCTCCTGAAGCTATATACTGAACTGCTTTCCTCGCAAGTGCCTGTTTTGACTCTACATTTAACCCCTTTCTCTTTTCAAGAGAATATTCATAGGCTCCGCCATCTATAGGCAACGCCCCGCCGTGGGTTCTTCTGAGCATTTCCTTAGCCTCAAGTTTTTCCAGGTCACGGCGTACTGTTTCTTCAGTTACACCCAACTCTGCACTTAAACGGCTAACCATTACTGCACCTTCTGCATTTAAAAGATCAAGTATTCTTTTCTGTCTTTCCGGGGCAAACATCTCATTCCTCCGTTCCAGCACGTTTAACGTGATTCTTATTTTGTCAGGATATGCACTACATCTCCGTTTTTAAGTCCTGACGAGTTTGCGTCATCAGTATCGATATGCATTTCAACATTGAAATCTTCTCTGACACGTATCTGCACATCATAAAACTTTGTGGGTTTTACTCCGTCGATTACTACATCCACATAATCATTATCCTTAAGTTTTAAGTCCTTAGCAAATTCGGGTGTGAGATGGATATGCCTATTGGCAATAATTACACCTTCTTTTAGATATATACTGCCTTTAGGACCGACTACTACCAGCTTTTCTGAACCTTTAATCTCACCTGACGGTCTTACCGGTGGGCTTACTTTCAACACGAACGTATCTGTTCTGGATATTTCTACCTGTGTATTTTTACGCACCGGCCCCAAAACACGTACGTTCTCTATCGCCTTCAAAGACGGACCAACAAGAGTTACAACCTCATTAGATGCAAACTCCTTACCCATCAAAACCTTTTTCGGCGTCAGTTCATAGCCTTTACCGAACAAAACATCAAGGTCTTCCCTCGACAGATGTATATGGCGCTGTGATACTCCTATTTTTACGTAATCACTTTTAGGGGTATCTGTGTTCATCGTTATATTCATATCTTTTACAGCACTACGGACTGCTTTTTCTATAGCATCAATATCATACATACTATTACCACCTTTAACCGGGTAAATTATACTTCATAATCAAAAAATTTCATTATCTCGCCGTGTGGGTTTGCTATTACCTCTTTACCGTAAATCCCACCCAAAGGCTCTGCTGCTGCAGCGCCTGCTTCAACAGCGGCTTTTACTGCTGACACGCTCCCCCTTACTATCAAGGTAACGAGTCTTCCGCCTAATCTTTTTTCTGAATGAATGAGCTTCACATCTGCTGCCTTTACCATTGCATCAAGGCCCGTGATCGCCGCTACCAGACCGGATATTTCCAGCAGACCTATTGCAAAATCTGTTTCAGGAAGTTCTGCCTCAGAACCATAAAAGCTTTTAGGAAGTTTCTTATTATACTTATCTTTATTGATATCAAGAAGATACGCCATCTTCTCCATATCCTGTCCTGGTCTGGGAATCACGTGGGAAACTATATACTTACCACAATCTTTGGCGTACGTTTTTCCTGCTTCTATTGCCGCTTTTACTGCAGCTACATTTCCCTCTATCTTAATCTCCATTACCAGCGGTGCCGGTACATCCGCGCTTTTAGGTCTATTTCTATCAAAAGCTATAACCTTTACATCTGCTGCTTTCGCCGCTGTATCTGCTGCACATACAGCCGTTGTAAAGCTATATACCTCAAGCATTCCCAATGCGTTCATACTATTCCTCCGTATGTCAATTCATAATCGCCGCAATTATACTATGTGCAATCCATCCACCATTACGCAACGGCGCTGTCTTGTGAACGAATGTGCCGCTGTGAGACCCTCTCCTGTGGGGCCTGCGATTGTAAAGGTTGTATATCCTTCTCCTCCTGCACCTATTCCAGCATACGAAGGTGCATTTTTAACAAATATGGTTGTTTCAACCGCACGTGCAAACTTTGTAAGGTTATCTACATTCTTAGAATGGATATGTGCTGAATGCCTGTTACCGTGCTCTGCTGCAACAGCTTTTTCTACAGCTTCATCAATGTCTGCTACTCTTACAACTGCAAGTATTGGCATCATCATCTCTACCTGAACAAAGGGGTGAAGCGCTTCTGTTTCACACACTATGAGACGTGCGTCAGACTCAATACCAAGTTCTTTTAAGAACTTACCAGCATCTTTACCTACCCATTTTTTGTTTATTGAGTATTTACCATCTTTTTCTACAAGCGCAATCTTTACAAGGTCATCTATCTGCTTACCCTTTATAAGATATGCGCCAGCCTGCTGCATTCCTGCTATAAGCTCATCGGCTATTGAAGACACAGCAAAACATTCCTTCTCTGCTATACAGGGAAGGTTATTATCAAAGCTCGCGCCTGCAACAATATCTTTAGCAGCTTTCTTTACATCTGCTGTTTCATCTACTATTACCGGCGGGTTTCCTGCGCCTGCTCCAATCGCTTTTTTACCAGATGAGAGAAGTGTTTTTACAACACCGGGTCCACCGGTAGCAACAAGCATACGTACGATTGGTGATTTCATCATTTCATTTGATGTGTCCATTGTGGGCTTATAAACAGATACCACAAGATTTTCAGGTCCACCTGCCTCTAAAATTGCACGGTTTACCAGGTCAACTGCATAATTGGCCGTTTTACAAGCGTTAGGATGCGGATTAAACACAACTGCATTACCGCCTGCAATCATACCTATTGAATTACAGATTACTGTTTCACTGGGGTTTGTTGACGGTGTGATACTGCCAATTACGCCGTAAGGTGCCATCTCAACCAAAGTCAGTCCGTTATCTCCCGTCATAACAGATGGGCTTAAATCCTCTGTTCCGGGAGTTTTATTAGCAACAAGCTGATGCTTAATGATTTTATCAGCTACTCTGCCCATACCGGTTTCGCTTACACCAAGTTTTGCCATCTCTTCTGCTTCATTCAAAGTAAATTCACGGATTTTAGCAATCATTTGCTCTCTCTGCTCAACGGTATATGCTCTATACTGCTTATATGCCTTATTTACAGCTTCAAGTGCATCTGACATACTATCAAAAACGCCCTTATATGTACGCGCGTCTTTTGTTGTGCTATTTTCCGCTTTCACTCCGGCAAGTACACTCTTTACTATTTCACTGATCTGATTTTCATCGATTCTCATAGATATCAACAGCCTTTCTTCTATAATACGTTATTGAAATGATTATCAAAGTATCTTTTCCCAAAGCTTTGGATCCGGATTTGGTGTAACTGAATAATCAAGAAGCATACCCTTATCACCGGCAGCCACCTTAGCACGCTCTATTGCCGCATTCACCGCCGCTACCTCTCCGGTCATTATTAAATATGACTTTCCGCACATTCCTCTTGCTATACGAAGCTCTACCAGTGTTACATCTGCTGTTTTTGCAGCTGCATCCGCAGCAACTATTGCTGATGCTCCGGAAAAGGTTTCTATTACACCCAATGCTCTCGGGTTTTTAACCTCTACTGTTGCATATATAGCCGGAAACACTCCATCGTGAACATTACCCAGAACAAAGCTGTCAATAAGCTTTTCGCCATTGAGTGTTTTTGCCGCTTCTACAGAAGCTTTTATTGCACTGAGTTCTCCGGATATTATAACAATATACTTACCGGGACACACAACCTGTGCTTCTATTATTTCTACATCGGCTGTTTTTACCAATGTATCCGCTGCGGCTATACCCGTAGATACAGTTGTGTATTCTATCATTCCTATCGCTTTAGCCATATCTTCACTTCCTGATCTTTTCTATAATAATTGCTTTTTCATTTACTACTGATACTTTTCCGTCTACCGGTGAATGAAGTGATACCCCAAGCTTATCCTCAGGCGCTTTGCCTATGAGTTGTCCAGCTGACACTTTATCACCTTTTTTTACTACTGCTACAGACGGTGCACCTATGTTTTGATTAAGCATTACTGTAACTCTTTTTGTTTTAATTTCTTTTTCCGTTACCGGAGCATCCACATTATACTTTGTAAGTCCTAAACGCCTTACAAGACGCGATACCGGTACTTTTCTATACTGACGTTTATCAGACACTCCCGTATATTCAGGATTTTTATCGGCTGTTATTCCTTTTGCACGGAGTCCATTTCTGTACTCCGCAATTATTGATGCAGGTGACAAGCCCTGCATACAGGAATACATCTCACAAAGTCCGCACTGGGAACAATAAAAGGTATTCAAAAACGGTTTGGAATCAAAAACCTTGTTTTGTGATATCCCATGCATAAACTCCTGAGGGTTTATTGGTGAACCCATAAGGTTCCTTGAGCACAAGTCGGTACACATCCTACAGCTGCAGCAAGCACTCATAGCACGCTTCATACCTATCTGTGTGTTTACCGTTTTTCTCTGAACTATATAATGATCCTGCGGCAAAAGTATTACCGCATTTGTTGTTTTCGTGATTATTTCGTGGAGATAGCCTATCTTCCCCGTCATAGGGCCGCCTACAAGGTATGCAGGATCCTCTACAGTTGCTCCGCCACATTCATCCACAAGCTCTTTGAGTGTTACGCCTATTGGCACCTCTAAAACTGACGGATTGGCAACTTCTCCGGCAACCATAACATATTTCGTTATTACAGGCTTATCTTCATTTAAAGCTTTATAAATATTTAAAACTGTTTCCACATTAAAAACCGTTACTCCCACAGATATAGGAATATTACCCGGTTTTATTGTTCTGCCCGTGGTTTCGTATGTAAGTATTACTTCGTCTCCCGCAGGATATATCTCCGGTAAATACGATACTGAAACCTTAGGAAATGCCGTCATTGCAGACTTAACAGCCTCAACTGCGTTCTTATACGACGGCTTCACTGCGACTATGGCTCTTTCAGCCTCTACAGCATCGGCTATAGTTGACAAGGCGCTTACTATCTCATAGGCATTTCTTTCAAGTATCTGTCTGTGCACCTTAAACAACGGCTCACACTCCGCGCAGTTAAGAATTATTGTATCTGCCCGTTTATCGAGCTTAGCATACGCGGGAAATCCGGCACCGCCTGCTCCGACGATGCCAAGTCGGAGGCCAAGCGGTCTTAGGAAGACAAA